>JARGGA010000694.1 GCA_029210805.1 Candidatus Thorarchaeota archaeon | reverse complement strand
CTACAACTTATTCATTGTGTTTGACCTAATCCACGATGAGAATTTCAATGGAATTGAGAATCGGTTTGAACCCATCTAGTGCTGCATCCGTATGCTAATGATGGTAGAAAATGAATGCTAATCGGCGCACTCTAAGAAAGGTAGTGAAGGATGATCACTCTAGTGAACTCCCTCACCTATTTTCCACCAGTTCATCCAGTAAGTGACTCAGACCACACGAAGTGGAGAAGCACATCAGTTGAAGCAGCGAGCACCTCAATACAAATGACGTCTGTATAAGAATGCAAATCGACCCTGTACGTATCAGTGGCTATATCATAGTTGAAGGTCAACCAATCGACACCATTCCAAATCATTGCATTCACTGCTTCAGATGCATTGAAGAAGAACTGGGCATCCTCACCTATATTCATTGTAACATTGATATACAATGCTCCAGTGCTGACTCGCGTGAAAGGTATCGGTAAATCTAGTGAATCAATTCCTGTATATGTATGCCAAACCGGTGTATCGATGAATGCGCCTTCCCGCTGAGCGCTACGTAGAATCAATTCTCCACTCCCAACGGAAGACCAACCACTCTGGCTAATTCTAATGTAGTATTCACCGAAGTCCATCATCGGATCGAACTCTATCATAAGAGGCGTGGTCCTTGAAATATTCAGATACTGCATAATTGGTGTGTTGTCAAATTCAATGAAGACATCGAAGAAACTATCAATCATATACCCGGTTACATTGATTTCCAGAATATAGCTAAATCTGTCATCATTGTAATTCCACATCCACCAGCGACTCCAATTTCCATCGGCAGGATCCGTATAGTTCCCAAACATCGGAGGAAGAACCCAGTGATAGGTGGAATTGGGTAGAAGCGGTTCAGGACCAATCGGAGTGACATGAGCAACAGGAGACACAGTCATGTTCACCTCAACGGCAGACCCAGTCTGAACGAGAGTCTTGATGATAATGATCTCAACCAGCTTCTTACCGTGATCTCCAGGATTGACTGGCCATGGAGCTCTTGTCCCTGATATGGTATAGGGAGTATTGAACGCCTGTTT
>JARGGA010000665.1 GCA_029210805.1 Candidatus Thorarchaeota archaeon | reverse complement strand
TACTTCTCCCAGAGTTTTTCGATGATGTCGCCAACTTTCAATCCTTGTCTATTTAATCCAGGAATGAATGACTCTTCATCTTCGGATATTCTGCTCCAATCCATCGAATTCAGCATGGGAACAAGCGTTTCAAGACGCTTCTGGCGTCCTTTAGCGAATCTAAACATAGGTAGCTCTGTTGCCTTTGATATATCCTCTTTTCCTCTAATTCCAACTGCAATATCGGTTGAGTATGAGTCAATACCAAGCGATTGTAGTAATTCTCCCAGGAATTTATGATTTGTATATGTCGCAATTGCGGCATATAATCCCTTAGTGGTAGCAAAACCATCTCCATCTGCTATACCCTGAAGCATAGTGATTCTCCATGATCTAGGTGCAGTAAATATCCAACTAGGTTGAACTCCATTTTCATTCTTATTTCTTGATTCCCTTAAACCCAACAATTCTTGTCGAACCCACACAAAAAATGGACTTTTCTCACTCTTCCAAACATGAAGTGGAATATCCGAGAATGAACCGTATTCATCTTTCCCTTTGGCCGAGCTAAATCCTAGTTCGTTTAATGCGTGACAATATGCCCTTCCAGCAGTTTCACTCCATTCATATTTCTTTGATAACTTCAATTTCATCAGTTCAGATGATGAAACGGTTTTCTTTGATGAGTCGAAATTTCCATCGGAAATAGTCAGTCCTAGAAAATACATGAATGCGTGGATTCCATTAAAATCGGCGAATTCCGAATCGTTCGTCATATCGCTTTTTGAAGTGATGCTTTTCATCTGAATAAGTACTTCAAGAATCTCCTCAGGGTTGTTAATTTTTTCAGGTACTTGGATGAAATCTGTCATTCTCGTACCAGTTATTCGTAATGGTAACCACTTTTTCCCAGATGATGGAGGTTTTTCAGGGATGCAAGATACCATTCCAACAAATCTGGGAGTAGAAGGAATCCTGATTCTACGAATTATCTGTTCTTCTTCTTTTCCTGTTATCTCTTCTATTTGTCTGTAAGATGTAGCGCCTTTCTTAATGGCATGGATAATATCGAAGAATACCTCGGACCTCTCTCTATTTTTTGAAGATATTCCTATTTCATCCTTGATATACAGAGTGTCGTAACGTTCGTAGAGAGAATTCATCGATTCCAACCCATTGCAGAGTGTCTTCATCCTCTCGATATATTCCTGAAAACTGGGGGTTCTACTGCGGTCAGTTTTTCCCAATGTTTCTTGTGTTTCGCGGGGTTGAATTAAATAGAATAGTCGGGGGATTGAATCTGTGGTTAGCCATTCGCGAATTGTGGTTTTTGATAACCCTGTTTCTTTTGATATTCTTGAAATATCACTTGAATTAAGGGTATCATGCTCCTGAAATTTTGCAATCAATCCGAGATACACTTCAGCATTTTTGAAAAGAAGTT
>JARGGA010000668.1 GCA_029210805.1 Candidatus Thorarchaeota archaeon | reverse complement strand
TATGCCGGAAACGCTTCACTGAATCTATTCAAAAAGCTGTATCGAATATTGAAAAGCCTCGCGTCAAGGACGCCATTGATGCAATGAAAGAATTGCCAGAGATGAAACTAGGCATGACTGAACCTCTTGTGTATGTTGGATCAGCGGAGAATTTGCTTGGGAAATGGGTTGTTGCAATGGCTGGAGGGACAAACGGAGGTGCTGGAGTAGCCAAGGCATATTTCAGTCACGGATATTCTACTGTCTTCTATATGCATCTTGGCCCAGCAGATAAGAAAGAATTATCTTCATACAAGGCGGCAGGAAATCTTGTTGCATCAGGGCACATTGCATCAGATTCCGTTGGGATAGCACCTTTTGTACATGCACTGCGAGAAAGAGGCTTAGAGGTAACTCCGATGAGCGGTGTGTTTGCTCCAGATTAAACTCTGCATTACAGGTCTATTTTAGATAGCTTTCCTAATGAGATGGAATCATGAGAATGTGACCTAGCAAGTCGCCTTTGATTACAGGTCCTTTGATTCTGGATGTGAACATTGCCCTATCCGTATATCTATCTTCATCGAATCTCTTGAATTCTGTGGATCCAATACAAGCAAGATTTCCCATTCCATTTGAAACATAGAACGATCTGATAACAGCATGCCTTGCTGGAATCTCAACTGGCCTAATGGAAATTATACGGGTCTCTCCAGATTCGAACTCTTCCCTCTCCAACGAGATAATCGGAATAGATCTGGTTTGACTCCAATCAAGAGAAAACGTAGATTCTTCTACACCTTCTACAGCTGTCCTGATATAACCCAGTCCCATTGATGAACGACTCTGGTCGCAGCAAATTGCATAAATCTTGTCGTTCTCTGCATTTTCTGGAATCTTATTTTCCGCAAGTTTCTGTGTCACTCTAGCAGTTTCCTTTACGCGAACTAAATTGGGATATAACTTACTATAAAAATTGAAATTATATTCCGTAATTTGTTATCATTCTTTCACTATTTAGCTTTGTTATTGGTTCTTTGTTCAATTGAATATGACAAATATGTAACCATTTTTTAATCAATTGTGGATATTGTGTAACTCCATTATCGAGATATATTAAAGGAATTAAGACCTGAATTTACGAATTAGAGACCCCTTAGGTAACCTGGACGCAAATTGCTTTCATCTGCAGTCGTGATTGTTTCTCTGAGGGTTTCCAAGATTCTTTCTTTATCACGATTCAATACTCCCCCAAGAGGAAGATAGTTTGACGCGTGATTAGTGCGAAAGATACAGTTTGTTAGATTAAGATTAGAAACTAGACCTTCTAGTTCACCCAAAATCTGCAGTGGCTCCATGGGCTTGAACTCACCGCGTTGAACGGTATTGTAGATCGGAGTTCCCTTAGGTATCAT
>JARGGA010000684.1 GCA_029210805.1 Candidatus Thorarchaeota archaeon | reverse complement strand
GTATTCTATCAGGGGGCGCAGGAAATGATACTTGCTTGGGATATACACTCCTCATACACCGTAGATTACAAAATTTGGAGGAATGGGACCTATCTCAAAAGCGGCGATATTGCAGTCGGTCATGCAAGTGTGGTTCTCGTTAATCTTAAACCAGGATTATATGAGTTTACGATTCAAATTGAAACGCCAGACAATTTCTTTTATCACCATTACTTGACTGATTCAGTCATGGTTCAGGTTCTTCCATCACCAATACCAATTGTAATTGGTTCAATTGGTGGGATTGGAATTGGATGTGTAGTTTTAGTTTTGGCTTACAAAATAAAAAAGAGCTAATGAACAATAATTGAGTATGAGCTAATGCACGAAAATGTAGTACAAATCCTGTTCCAGAAGTAGAATGATATCCTTTCTGTTACGTACAATATTTGAGTCGATTCTCTTCGTTTCCGGGGTTGTGGTTAGCGGAAGAGATACAATGGCGATGTGTGGCCATTCTATCCCATCTACCGAGTCAAAAACAGCCACAACCCCCGATTCCCTTTTTGTTTTCATCATTTTTGGATAACCTGAAGTAATAGGCTTCGAGAATTCTTTCATTGCCATAACAGCTGTTTCACGCTTTCAAGAATGATCTCACTATGATTTCTATCCTTACAATGTACCTGAATAGATGCAACAAATCCCAGCGTTTCTGACAATTCTTCCAATTCAATTGTAATAATGAACTTCAAATTAGATTTTATGGATCTTCCTCCAGCTCTGATTCTCATATGAAAGTGCGTTGAGGACAAAGATTCGTCGTCCTCAGCCAGATGAAATCCCAGATGTTCAAGTTCTTTTTTGATTTCTGAGAGTATGATCACGTCTTCTCTGTCGAACCTCATGGTGTCTTCCACAGACGGAAGCCAACGCGTTTCTAGGTCCAGGCCAAATTGCGATTTAACAATAGGGCTATGTGTAGGTGGGTTTGGTTCTGACTTTTTCTCCTCGCTAACTGGTGTTTTTATCATACCCGTATCTGCCCATTTGTAGGATGGGTCATATTCGGTAGAAGCTATTCCAGTGCAAATTAGCGATGCGTAGCATATTATATGATGAGTAGAATAGAACCGAAAAGAACCATCATGATGATTCCCCCGTAGTCTATTCCCTGCACGTTTGTGAATTCACC
>JARGGA010000686.1 GCA_029210805.1 Candidatus Thorarchaeota archaeon | reverse complement strand
TTAATTCAACAGCATTTGGAGATGTAGGTACATTCAGTATCACAGCACAGATGGATTACATCGGCGAACCATTCTACCAGAATAGAACTACCTCAATTCTAGTATCGGTTAGAGAAAGAGCAACTCGATTGACTTACACGCCACCACAGGAAATACCATTCGGTGATAACCTTACAATCTATCTCAACTACTACGATGTGGATGCAGGTCTGGTAGCAATCTTAGATGCAGAATCATTCTTGTCATTGAATACCATCAATGGGACCCCTGTTGATAGTAGCTACTTTTGGGTTGAATACGTATCTGGAGCAACCTATAGATTGCTGGTGAATACGACAAAGCTAGACATCTATGGCCGATACTCACTTTCAATCACTGTAACAGGAAATCCCGTTAGCAGATTTGATGATCAAACCATATCTGTAGATGCAGATGTGAGGGCAAGGAATACCCAGCTCACAATCACACCAATTGCACAGACAAGTTATACTCAGAACATCACAGTAACATTCTACTACACTGACCTTGAGGCAGATGTTGGCGTGTATAACGACACATCCGTTGGCGATATTGTTCTTACACTGAACGAAACCGTTAGCTGGTGGGTATCACAGATATCTCCAGGTGTATACAGACTACTAATCAACGCAACTGATTTGGGTTCAACTGGTCAGTTTGGTTTCGAGGCATCCTTCATATGGGTTTCAGGTAAGCCATACTACGAGAACCAGACCATCGAATTCATTGTTTCCTTAACAGGTGCGGGGTCAGTCCTTTCGTACGAACCTCCCCAGCAAGTTCCAATCGGTGATGATATTATCATCGTTCTGTGGTTCAGAGATAGTGCAACTGGACAAGGAGTATCAAATGATTCTGAATTCCTACATGCCTCTATTACAGCACTGAACTCAACTCCTGCAGGTCCATTCCAATACATCATGACAAATCCAGAAGATGGTAAGATTGTGTTTACCATCAACAGCACACCATTCTGGACAAGCGGCTCACTCTTCTTTGAATTTGATGTGACTTGGACCGATGGCGAGTTGCCGTTCTATCCTGATATCAATGGTACAGTTGTAAGAGCAATTGTTCGGGAGATATTCACTCAGACTCTAGCAGATTCACCAAATCCAGGAACTGTTCCAATTGGAGATAACTCTTCGGTA
>JARGGA010000669.1 GCA_029210805.1 Candidatus Thorarchaeota archaeon | reverse complement strand
TATACTTGTCAGGAACGTTGCCCTCAGGGTATTGACATTACGGACATTCTCTTTGGTCTGAAGAATATCGCCTTTACAAAGGGTAAGAATCCTCCCGGATATACTTCCGCAAGGCAGGGTCTCTACGATACAGGCAAATTATACGAACCCACAGATTGGGAACGAGAGGATTTGGAACTCGATGATGTTCCAGAGTTGAACATTGAAGATACAAAGAAGGTCCTGGATAAAACTGGCCTGATGAAACTGCAGGAGGACGAATAAATGCCACAGAGTTATGAGGTATTTCTAGGCTGCGCGATTCCGAATCGATTCAATAATTACGAATCATCCATGAGATTAGTTGCTAAAGAGCTTGGAATAGGGCTGATTGATTTCGATGGTGCCTCTTGTTGTGGGACCGTTGTTCTGAAATCTATTGATGCAACCAGTTGGCTCTCTATGTCTGGCCGCAATATCGCCCTGGCAGAAAGCAGGGGCCATGATATTGTTACTCCTTGCAATGGGTGCTTTGGGTCATTGAAAGATACTGATCATCTTCTCCATGAAAGCGAAGAACATAGAGCGCAAGTAAACAAGGCACTTGCTGAAGTTGGTCTTGAATATACAGGAAAATCAAAGGTGCGCCATTTTGTCGAAGTTCTCTATGAGATGAAAGATGAGATTCAGAAGAAAATTGTGAATCCTCTTCACGGATTGAAGATTGCATTCCATCCAGGGTGTCATCTTTTGCGACCCTCAAATGTGGCTGGATTCGATGATCCTGAACTACCTCGAAAAGTAGACGAACTCCTTGAACTCACAGGTGCACAAAGTATTCCTTGGAATATGAAACTCCGATGCTGTGGCTCTCCTTTACTAATTGCAAGTGAAGATGTTGCCACTGAGATTATTCGAGAGAAGAATACATCTGCCAGGGACGCTGGTGCAAACTGCGTAGTAACGAATTGCCCCGCATGTCACACACAGTTCGATGTGCAGGTTCTGGGTCTGAAAGATGATGAAGGCGCATCACTAGAGCTACCTGCATTATTCATCACGCAGGTTCTCGGAGCTGCTATGGATCTGGACAGAGAACAACTGGGATTCGAATTAAACAGGGTTTCATTAGATCCAATCTCAGAAATCTTAGGACTCTAGACCTCTGTATATCTGGGCCCAATCATGATCGCTGCGGATTCGAACTTGTAGCAAGGATGTTGAATATCCCTTACATTTACTTTGAAACTGCCTGGGTCGGTTTCACCTATATCGAATGTGGCTACCCCACTCTTGTCTGTATAGCTCGTGAGAGAGAACGCATATTGTTCGTGCTGTGTCATATCTAGTTGGACTTTTGCTTTTTTCACGGGT
>JARGGA010000699.1 GCA_029210805.1 Candidatus Thorarchaeota archaeon | reverse complement strand
CGGGTACGTGATAAATCTTCTCACTTGTTTCTATTGAGATGTTGCCTTTGATATCGCATCCAGACTTGCGGTAGGTGCAGCCAAATGAGCAACCGGACGAATTTGATTCTCCATATTCTGGTTCGTACTCATCTAACGCTTCTTCAACCATCGCATCAATGGTGGCATCTCTTTCGTCAAGGAATTCGTAATACTCGTCCTCTTTTGATAACTGCTCTTCTCCCAATCACTAAGACCTTGGTCTGCCTGGAATTCCTTATAAGCATCATCGGCTGATGTGTCATGGTCATAGGGGGTACTGGTATTTCCACAGGCGATAATCAAAAGAAGAAGTAAGACGGGTAGAAATATTGAAACCTTGAATTTGCTCTCTAGAGAAAACATGTAAACCCCTGAAGAAGCGGATATATATATCAACTATCAACCGAAACCTAGAGCGGCGCAATTTGGAAATAAGTGCCCCAACCGCTGAGTGAACGGCTGAGGTTTTAGTCGATCCCAAACAACTTGTTATGTGGTTTGACTAAGGATGCTTGAACCCTCTAAAGGCTCAAGGTAAATCGTGTAGAACACAAATGATGAATCTCCATCAAACTCTAACCCAGGGAAGTTCTCATACCAGCATATATAACCTGCTGGGCATGTTGACTGCCACCACCATAGGGAGAATGTTACGGAATATCCTTCGATGTTGACGCCTTCTGAATTGTACTGAGCCCATATCGTGTTCCATTCGTCGTTCCAAGGAAAGATCTGATCGGGCTCTCCCGAAATATTTGTGGGGACGGTTCCGCTATACTTATCATTTTCGTTACGCAACATTGACATGAACGAACTAGGAAACACACTATCTAGCACTCTCAGCTTCCGCTCCACAGCTTTATTTCTCACTGACTGTGATTTGTCATGCAAGACCTGTATTTCGATGGATCCATCCTCGAATGTAGTAATGCTCTCGTAAGGGTTCTCTTTTATCCACTGAAATGCACTCGAGCCCTCTT
>JARGGA010000664.1 GCA_029210805.1 Candidatus Thorarchaeota archaeon | reverse complement strand
TGAAATCGAAACTGACCTCTATATTTCCATCTATGGTGGAAAGAAGGAGGAAGTCACTGAGAATTTGGCAAAACATCTAGATGCAGAGGGAACATCCCAATATCAAACCTGGGTGAACGTGTCTGTTATGAGACGACTCGGTTTCATCTTTTCTGGAGGAGTTGAGAGTGCCGGTGGCATTTTTGATGTTCTCTGCGTTCTTACAATAATGGCGGCAGTTGTTGCTGTTTTCGCGTTTTGGAACGTTGTCATCTATATTGCTGTAATCCTCGTTCTTACCATCTTTAGTGGGGGTGCTGCTTTCAAGTTTCTACGAGGAACTTTCATTGAAGCAGTGAGTGAAAAGATTCCATGTGAGCAGATTGAAGCTTTTGTAAGCAACCAGTTATTTGATGGGAGCTTTGTTCAGATCCGCGCACCGGAGATCTACGAGCTAGGATACATCTCAGCACAATCATCATCTTCAACGAAGGTGTTCAAACTTGGCATCTATTTCGCCTTGTTCATTGCAACTATATTCATGATTTTTGAGGTTGTGTGGTATTTTCTTTATCAGGCTTGGAATACTGATTTAACAGTCCTTGCGTTGTTTGGAGCTGGTTTCCTAGTTGGAATTTGTATCATGGATTTGGGAGTATTACTTCGAAGACAGCTTGCTAAGAAGGTTGAATACTAAATCCCAGAATTGTGGAGTTCGTTCATATCCGGCTTCTGGCGATGCACGAACCCACATTTTCAGTTTCTGATAAGAATTATATCCGTATGATGTACACTCTAAATGCGGTTTAGGAGGCTGGATGTTGGCTACATCTGATACAGTGGATAATTCCTCGTCCCAGAAAACTGATGAAATCGAACCTGATCTTTTCATTACCGTCTATGGTGGTAAGAAGGTTGAGGTTGATCGGTCATTCAAGAATCATATAGGTGAGGACGATTCGCATTCCTACCAAACATGGGTGAATATATCTGTCCTGAAAAGGTTTGGAAATCTCTTTGGCGGAAGTGTTGAGAGTGCAGGGGGCGTTACTGATCTCTTGCTTCTCATGGCGATTACTGTCATAATTATTGGGCTCTTCTTTCTCTGGCAAGTAGTGATTTTCTTCATAGTCATTATTGTTCTTGCTTTGCTAAGTGGAGGTGCAGCACTCAAATTCGTTGAAGGTACATTCATTGAAACAAATGCGGACCGGATTGATTCACTCAAGCTAGATAGTTTCGTAAAAGAACAAGTGGGAAAAGGCTATTTTGTTGATTTGCGCTCGGAAGAACTCTATGAGCTAGAACCATTTACAACCAAGACGCTAACTTCTACTACCGCTTTCAAATAGGGAATTTTCATTTCTCTGCTTGTTGCGACATTCTTTGTTGTTGTTGAACTCCTCTATTATTTCTTCTATCACTCATGGCAAACTGATGTGACCGCTCTTTCCATTTTTGGTGTGCTCTTCCTT
>JARGGA010000675.1 GCA_029210805.1 Candidatus Thorarchaeota archaeon | reverse complement strand
TGGTTTCTGACTCATGGAATAATCAAATTGCAATGGATAATGTTCCATATAATTTCTATGTCTTTAGAATCTCTGATATGATACGAAATTATCCACTGGAAATATGGCATCCAACAGTCTTGCAGTTTCGTTTGTGCATTTGATTTCGTTGCCATTTTGGGATTCCAAATTGCTTTAGCTTTCTATGCCGTCATCGCCTTTGTAGTTATGTACTCAATTAACAGCGAAGTAACTCTCTTTGTATTCGTTCCATTCACACTGGTGACTCTAGTAGTCGCACTAGCCAGAAATAAAATCACTAAATACAGAAAAAGTCGAAGGAAAGCTGCAGGCAAAGTAACCGGCGTCATTGGTGAAGTATTTGGTAATATTCAAGCCGTCAAAGTTGCTTCGGCTGAAAAGCATGTACTAGGTCACTTTGAACGTATCAATGATGGAAGAAAAAGAGATGCTGTGAAAGACGAGACTCTTACCGCACTCATAGGATCAGTTGGTGAAGGCTTCGCACGCGTTCTTGGTATTGGAATCATGTTGTTATTGGTTGGCTCGTTGATGCAAACAGGTCAGTTTTCTGTAGGTGATTTTGCATTCTTCACTGTCTTGTTGGAACGAGTTATTTGGTTCGTGATGATGTGGGGACGCTTAGTTCCGCATTATCAAAGAACGAAGGTTTCCTTTGAGAGAATGATCAAGATAGTCAAGGGGCTTGATCCTGATTATCCGGAGAATAAACTCCTTCAACATGCTCCGATTTATCTGAAAGAGGACTTTCCTACCATTCCTCCAATATTGAGAACTCCCGAAGACCGTCTGCAAAAGCTGGAAGCAAAAAACCTTGCATTCCATTATCCTGATAGCAGGAAGGGAATTCAGGATGCGAATTTAGAAATTAAGCGTGGCAGCTTCACCGTAGTCACGGGCCGTGTGGGCTCAGGAAAAACAACGCTTCTAAGAACTTTATTGGGCTTGTTACCCTCAAACAAGGGGACGATTCTTTGGAACGATGTGGTAGTCGAAGATGCACAAAGATTCTTTGTACCCCCACGAACAGCGTACACATCTCAAGCACCTCATCTTTATAGTGATACAATCAGGGCTAACATCCTCATGGGATTGCCTGAAGAATCAGTGGATATTCATGAGGCAATGCGTCTCTCGGTTGTTGAGCAGGAAGTCAATGAGTTTGAAAAGGGACTAGATTCAAGGATTGGACCCAAAGGAGTGAAAGTATCTGGTGGTC
>JARGGA010000693.1 GCA_029210805.1 Candidatus Thorarchaeota archaeon | reverse complement strand
TGAAGCATTTGTTAGCTATGAGATTGGAAATCTCGATACCGAAAACGATGATGATGACATTATAGCAACTGTTGTGGATATTGATGGAAATCCTGGAGAAGGTCTAAACTTCACAATATACTCTCGTGATACGAACACAAGCTACACTCAGACTATCTTAGGTGCAGATGGTGTGGCGAATATCACGGATATTGCCGTAGGTAACTACACTCTGATGGTTACCGTTCAAACCGGACCCTATGCAGGACTTGTCATGGTGCAAGAGAATTTCACAACGGATGGAACGACCATTAAGGTCGGCCTCTTTCAGCCAAGTCATTTTACAGGAAGTGAAGAATACTTAGACCTTGAAGTTTTCATCTATTTTGAAATGACCTTGGCCCCTGTTATAGGAGCTTTAGTCAATGTGACATTTTACAACGGAACTGAAGTTGAGCATAAATTCACTCCCGTAAATGGATCAGTTGTCTTCGTAGATTTGCCGGCAGAATTCATTAACATGACTGCATCCTTTGGAGGTACTCCAATCGGTACCGGTCCATATTTTTGGAACCTGACTGCTGTCTATGCAGATCTTAGAAATCCAATAATCACTTCCCCTGCTGACATGACTGTTCTCTACTATACCGAGAACATCACTCTGACTTGGGAAATCGAAGATGAGTATCCCGGTCTCCTAGACTTGTATTTGGATGATGAACTAACTGACTCTGAGGTTTGGACAAACCAGACTACATATACTTTCAATATAACTGGATACGACATTGGAGTCTACAAGCTGAAACTCGTGGCAACAGATCTCAATGATAATTTCGCTGAAGATATTGTTACAGTCCGGCTCTTTGAGAATGTTACTCCCGTAATTGAAGGCCCTGATGATTTAGAATTCTATTACATTGAAACAGGAAACAGCCTAGGGTGGAACTTGACGGACGATTACTTGGATTCCTTCGTCGTATATCAGGACGACTCAGAAGTGGATAATGGAACCCTGAACCCAGACGAACCATTTTACTCCTATGCTCTGGTTGATCTAGACATAGACGTTCACACCATCTCGTTATGGA
>JARGGA010000683.1 GCA_029210805.1 Candidatus Thorarchaeota archaeon | reverse complement strand
GAAAGCCTTAGGAGATTTAGCTGATAGGACCTTGATTGAAAGAATTCCTGTAGAAGAGGGGGGTTCTGTATTTCCAGGCTCTTCAAGTGATATTGATAGTTCACTTGTAGAGGTGTTTCTAAGTGTCGCAAAGGATCTCAAAGGACCGGATTACGAACTGGTCCCGCTAATGTCACCAGGTGGTACAGATGCAAAATTCTTCAGACAAGCCTTTGGAACACAGGCATATGGCTTCGCAGTACATGATGACACATTGAGCATGCAAACAACTCAGAGACTATTTCACGGAGATGACGAGAGAATATCTATTGGTACGATAGACCTGACAATCAAGGCGTATCTTGAGATTGCAAAGCGGTTTTTGGAGTAGTCAAAGGGGAAAAGCAGCATAAAACAGAACGAATTGGTCACTTTTTACCAGTTTTTCTATATGGCGTGACCACTCATACTATAGATAGGTGACAATCACATTGAGTGATGAAACAAATAATCGAGATGAAAAACGCAAACGAAGCAAGGGCTCTGATGATGCAGAGGAGCTTCGTGAGATAGCAGCAGCTCTCCCAGAACTATTCAAAGCAATCAATGACTCAATTCCACAGATGATAAGTGGAATTATTGGAAGTGTCTACAGCCCAGAAGCGGCTGGAAATATGGGCGCGGCTGTTGGTACATTCTATTCTAAACTAATTGCAGAAGGGATTCCTGAAGCAGTTGCACTGGAAATGACAAAGAAGTTTGTTGGTGCACTTGACTTTGAGAAACTCATTGGAATGGTAACTAGCGAGATTGATACAGATAAGAAAAGAAAAAGACGCACCAAAATAGAGGATGATGACTGGGACGAGGATGATGACGAAGAATGAAAGCTCGAGCAATTGGATCCATTGTTTGGACTGCTACCTCTGGAGGCACAAAACTAATTGCAAAGTTGTTTATGGCAGCTAGACGAGCCAGAGGTGAAGTGAAGAAAAGCGCTCGCACATTCTACAAAACAATGCTCGAATATGGCATCCCAGAGGATGCGGCCAAGAACATTACTATAGCTTACGCAGAGCCAGGATTGGAAATCTTGAAGATTCGCAATCTCATCAAAATGGCCAATGAAATGAGCGATGCTTGAATGCATCGTTCATTTTTCCAGATTAAACTGCGAGGACAGGACTTTCTGTTCCTTCGATG
>JARGGA010000698.1 GCA_029210805.1 Candidatus Thorarchaeota archaeon | reverse complement strand
CTGATAGGTTCGTATACACGAACTATGATCGCGTTGTGGCCACTTTGCAGGTTTTCGAAGACTGTAATGAAACCAAGAGCAATGGACTTACTGATCAAATGACAAATGCACTCGTTGAAGCAGTCTATTCCAATGGATATTCTACGAAGGAGCAGGATGAGTTTGATTTCACAAGAGAGAATTTCCTTGGGGTATGGAATGCAATGCAACCATTCTATCCTGGCAGTCCTGATGAGTTCTATCAACTGTTTGACTCTGTTGAAGTAATTCCAAAGAAATTCTATGACGAAGTAATGGCAATCTTGGAGGAAGGGAGAAAGTGGCAGCTTTCTCAATACTCGATTAACATTCGCTATTCCATGTTTAAGAGGTTGTATTCAGCAGGTCTTATTGACCAAATTGATGATATTTATCTTATTGACATCGAGTACAATCCCGAATATGGGCTAAGCAATCCAGATTACAAAAGGAATGGTGGTTCTTTTGTCTGGTGAAACATGGAACCATGAGATACAGTCAGGGACAGCAGAGATTACAGGAACGATGATCAATTATTATTCAGTCTGCGAACGAAAACTGTGGTTGTTTAGTAGAAGGATACAGAGAGAGGAGGATTCTGGCCTTGTTTCATTAGGGCGATTAATGCATCAAGAATCATACACACGAGAACGAAAGGAAGTTCTTCTCCTCAATAGAATCAAATTGGATCATATTAGTATTGATGGGCATCTCCTAATTCATGAGGTCAAAAAGAGCAGAGCACATTCAGAAGCAGCTAGACTACAATTGCTATTCTATCTTTCAGAAGTTGAGAAACTAGGTATTGTCTGCCATGGCGTGCTACATTTTCGTGGAGAGAGAAGAAGAGAATCAGTCAGTCTAGATGAAGAAAGTAGGTTGAGAATACGAGAGGTAGTCAAAGGAATTCAGGATATTGTATGTAATGAACTACCTCCTGATCCTTCCAAGAATAGTTCATGTCGGAAATGCGCCTACTACGATTATTGTTTTG
>JARGGA010000688.1 GCA_029210805.1 Candidatus Thorarchaeota archaeon | reverse complement strand
GACTGGTTTTGTGAAGCGAACTTTCATGTATTGTAATCTACTTGGATCACAATCCAGAAGCTCATCTACAATTACCTGTGACGCAAATGCCATTGTGCACAACCCATGTAAAATGGCTCCAGGAAGCCCCACACTTCTTGCAATCACATCACTGACATGAATCGGGTTGTGGTCGCCTGACGCTTCTGCATATCTCAATCCTTGGTCTTGAGCAACTAAGATTGTACCTTGGGCGAGTTTCTTACTTTGTGTAGGATTGTGACTGAATGATGTAGATTTTTTCTCCTCAGCTTTCTTCTTACCCCTCAGCATCAAACGATAGTCCATGTCTACTAAGATAACATCCTCACGCGTAATTTGGATGTGTAAATCCAACATCTCGTTTACGCCACGAGGAGCAATGGAAACAATCTTCATTGTAGAGATGATTCGATCACCAGGATGGATTCTACCTCTCCACCATATCTCCTGTTCTGCATGAACAACTCGTAGGATGTCCAGATTCATTTCTTCTGCGTCGTCCACAAACTGATTCAACACTTCTGGTATGAAGACTACAGAATATAGAGGAGAAGGAATCAGGCCCCCGGGGGATTCAGAATCGTAATAACGAGGATTTGTTTCATTTGTTGCACGGGCATATTGTATCATACTCTCTGCTGATGCTATTTGAGGGCTACTGCGATATTCCTTTCCGATGTAGCTTCTGTCCAATGTAGGTCGAGTAGTTTCCAGCATTCATCACCTGTGAGGGCAAAGTGCATTCTGAGTTATCTTAGCTGGATTCGTTTCTCGCCTTCCTAATCAGTCTATTGGAGTAGAAACAAGTTTCCTACCTCATTTAGTGTATTCAGTGATCGAGTAGAGAATTATATTACTAACAGAGAACAAAGCTGCAAACATTGCCATAGTAAGAAATTCTAGAGGGCCTTCGATAACAGCGAGAAACAATATCGCAGACGCCCACATTAGGGCATTTGCAATAATAGTAGCCCCTAGCTGCTTTCTAATGACACGAATGGTAGCCGCTGAGGAAGAGTATGATACAAGCTTTGTCAATAGTGAGTATGTATCTTTTCCAAGTTCTGACAAACTGTAAAGTCCTTCGTCATGTACGAGCAAGG
>JARGGA010000666.1 GCA_029210805.1 Candidatus Thorarchaeota archaeon | reverse complement strand
TCTCACGTGGAGGCAGTATGAGTCCTAGGGATCAGATTGCTGAATTCGGATATGACCTTACAGATTCATCATTCTGGAAGCTTGGCCCAAAACAAGCAGATAGATTGTTAGTAGAGTTCAAGAAACTGATCTAATGAGAGAAAAAAAGGAGAGGAATCTCAACCTCTCCTTCAACACTCTTTTTCAAGGATGCTATCTTCTTCTAATGCAGATTATCAGAACTATTACGCCCACGGCTATAATTCCGAGGAGTACAACACCTCCTGCGCCATCGCCTTCATCTGTCGGAGTGGGCGTCGGTGTAGGGGTGTCCGTAGTCGTTGTTGTAGTAGTAGTTGTACTTGTAGTCGTTGATGCTGGAGTGAAGCCGGTATATGCGGTATACACCGGATCCTGTTGTATCCGCGAACCATTCCACTCTGGAAATGAAACTGCATACCACCACCGACTACTATGGAATGATTTGGTGTAATTTTGCGCAAGATCTCCCACGGAAGCAAACTGTGATCTTATATCACTAGATAGGCCATATGCTGCATGAGCAAATATGAACGCAGAGAGCGGAGCTTGCCAAAGAACAAGTAGGAAGTCACTTGCCCTTGCGCCTAGGAGGCAATTAACTGCAGTTTCGTCGTTCGATATCATTGTCCAAGGGTCAGTTGATTCATTAATCAATGAGTATTGACGACCCATGCCAATATCGAAAGCTCTTTCGTTGTCGTCACCAACCTTGATAGTAATATTATCATCAACTGGGGTCGTAGCTGTTGGTGGAACGAGTTCATTACCCGAACCGGTGCTTGTGACATTATACTTGTTATTGCTAGTGAACACAGACAAATAATGGACTGCTGTGACTGACATTGTTTCGTTGATTAAGGTTCTAGGGTCCACTTCAAAAATATCAAGGAACACTCTTGCTCGTATCACTTGTCCTATAGTATAGAGTGTTTTGCGTGAACTTCCCCTGTATCTTCATCAATGTAGATATCATACTCTACAACTAGTTCGCTAATGAGAACCGTTATCCAGGGGAATAGAAGTGAAACAAAGAATCCTCCGGGTGAGTTCGCATCAACAATGCGTGCGCTCATGTTGATGTAGCGCATCCCAAAACGATAGTGATTGTCCGCGAGTTTCTGTGTTGCGATAGGCTCCACACTGGGAGTAACATCATTCCATGGGTTCAATGATGAGATTGGAAGAATATACCATGCTGTTTCATTCCCTACATCAGGTAGACCATTGTTTAGCTCTGGTACGGTTTTATTGTCAATATGCACCATGAAAAATGCCAACACGGCTCCTATGAACACCTCTTGTTCTAGAGGGGTCTTATAGTGCATTCCGAACAGCTGGTATGGAAGCATGAATTCTTTGCTATCATTCGCGACAAGTTTATTGAATG
>JARGGA010000691.1 GCA_029210805.1 Candidatus Thorarchaeota archaeon | reverse complement strand
CACGGTGAAGAGATAATTGAGATGACTATTCTCAAGAATGGAATTGAAGATACTGTTGGAACTGTTCGACTATTGGAAACGCGTGTTCTCACAGATGATTTTCCGGTCGAAAGCTGGAAACGAATTGCAACAACCATCATAGATCGAATTCTTGATACAGACTCGAATGTTCGAGCAATACGATTTGCATATGACATACGGATGGCAACACTCGATGTTATGGAGCAAGAAATTGAAACCCCAACAACACTTGAAGAATATGAATCAACAATTGGCCAAGTAATCGTGGAAGAGTTTGGTAGACTGGCAGCCGACGATTCGCGATTGATTTTTGAGGTTATCGGACACTTCATCGCCCTTCCAACAAGTGAAGTTGCAACTCTCCTTCGTCAAAATGGAATAACTGATTCCGCAGCAATTGTATCTGGGTTGAAAGCCGCTCTTGATGCGGCATCAAGTCCCTCTGAGGATGTAATTGAAGGACCTTCCTACACAAAAGAGCAACTTGAGGAGATGACAAGATCACTTAGGTTTCTGGAGAAGATTGAGCATACTCTTGAGAAGCCAATTAAGGGGATGCTTCGAGCAAAGGGTCTCCGCGGTATGGAGCTAGAAAAAATCTCTATTGAATTTCTCCTTAAGGATCGCTCAAAATTGCTGGCTCTTGAGGAACAGGTCTTGGCTGAATTGAATGAAAAGAAGCTTCGAATACCAGACCAAGAAGAAATGCAGCGGCTTATGAATCTGAGAGAGGAGTTCAAGAGTGGTGCTCTTACTGGTTCAGAAATTTCCACTTCTTCGGAGATAAGAGGTCAGCTAGACCATGGCAAATCCATGGAATCACTAAGATTAGACCTTGTATGGCACTTCACTATTGGCGTATTGAAAAATCTAGCACGAATAGTGGAAACATACATTCGATCGAAGAAGGATATTCAGAGGGCAAAAACATTACTAAAGAGCATCTATGAAGACTCAGAAGCCCAACTCCAATTTCTTAGGGAAGAAATCCTAATTGACCTATTCTCTATGAGACTCTATGAAATGAAAGTGATACATCCGGAGTTGGATGCCACAACAGTGT
>JARGGA010000667.1 GCA_029210805.1 Candidatus Thorarchaeota archaeon | reverse complement strand
CGGGAAACGGTGTGGTTATCCATGATCCAACAGGAACACTCGAAGAGTGGCGTCAAAAACTGGCACGGTATCCCGAAGAAGAGCATCTTGACCGACTGAAGAACAAGTTCTTTCTTGTTGGAGGTTCTCTTGGTAATGCATTCATCAATTCCAAACGCAATCAGATTCATGACATGAAACTGAATCTCTATCGCGCTCTTGTAGCTTCTGTCAATCTCTGGTTCACAATTAAGAAATCTTGGACCCCGCCTCTCAAATGGTGGAGCCGACACATGAAGAACTTGGGTATGACAGATGAAATGTATGACCTCTTCTGCAAGGCACTTGATGGACCATCGATGGAGTCCCTACGTCCGATCTACGTTCGGCTTCGTGAAATGATACTTGAAGCTGGATATGAGTTTCCAAACGATCCTATGATTACTTTCTTGGAAACCATCCACACCGATGGTCGGCCAGCTCAGATCCGTCACAGCTACATGTGAACAATGTTTTGTCAGTGAGATCTATAACTTGAGTATGAAGACGTACTCTTCGTCTGCCATGCTCATCTTGCTCTCAATCACTTTTCCTGTCTGATGAATAAATTTAATCATTTTCTGGTTCTGTGGGTGAACATATGCAATAAAGGCTTCAATTCCCTTGCTTTTTGCAATACGCATTAGCTGGTTCAGAAGGTATGTTCCAATTCCTTTGTGTTGGTATTTATCATTCACCAAAAGCGCAAACTCTGCCTGGTTGGTATTTCTGTTGAGCAAATACCTTCCCGCACCAATCAGTGTTTCAGAGCCTCCTTCACCTTCTGGATGCACTGCTGCCACAATTGAAACATCTGCATCTTGGTCCACATTATAGAAGTCTTGGAGCGTCTGTCTTCTAAGACTTTTTAGAGGTGTCAGGAACCTAAAGTATACACTTTCCTCCGAGAGGTCATAGAATAATTCTTTAATGCGGTCCGAATCATCTGGGCGAATCAATCGGAAGTATATTTCTACCGTTCCATCAGGCCCCTTGAAGGTCTCTCTGGATTCGTACTCGCTTGCAAAATAGGTGCCTTGGACTTGGAATGGAACTTGGTCTTCGAAGACATAGTGCATTTTCTTCGCAGCCTCAAGTAGATCATTTCTGAACTTAGGATGTGCAATTGCAATCAATGAAAGCACTCGTTCGCGAATAGTCTTGCCGTGTAGAGTAGCAAGCCCATATTCTGTGATAATGACGTCGACGTCTCCACGTGTAGTAACAACACCCGCTCCTTCGCTCAAACGAGGTACGATACGTGAAACTTCACCATCCATCGCGGTCGATTTGATGCAAATGATAGCTTTTCCGCCAATCGAACGTTTTGCACCACGAATGAAGTCAACCTGCCCACCGATTCCACTGTAGAATTTAT
>JARGGA010000671.1 GCA_029210805.1 Candidatus Thorarchaeota archaeon | reverse complement strand
TCTGTAGACTTTTTGTCTGCTTCTGCTATGGAATGCAGGAATTTTTCGAATATTCCAGATATATTGGCAGCATGGGTTTCTCTTCTAATGATTTTCCAATTACGAGTTAGTTTTGAAGGATCAAGCAGTGTAAGCTTGGCCTTTGCTTTGTTTCCAAGTTGATGATAGATGCGAGTGAGTGACATTCCAACTATAAGCTGGAGAAAAAGGAACAACATTCCTGCAATTATCAAATTCTCATATGCGCAAATGAAATTTAGAACCACTGCAAATATGAGAAATACAGGGATGCTCAGAACTAGTATTTTGTAGTCTTGAATGTACACTTCCGACCAATCTATAACAACTTGTCTCTCCATGACCTGAAGCTCACCCCGTGTGGTTCTGTTGATGGTAGAATGCTGTCCACATAATTAATCTTGTGAGCGATGTTCGCCCCGATGATTCAGTCTATAAAGAACACATCGCCATTATTTTCGTGTGCGAAGATTCGTATATGCATTCCCTCCTCAAGAACATGACATGCATCTGATACTTTCACAATCGCTATGGCCTCACGATGGTATGCCGCAGCTGCGAACTCGCTAACCGAATCACCGAATTCTGCTAAAACTGCTGAAACATTACTCATGAGTAGATCAAGGTCTCCAGGGTTCTTGACGAAGTGTTGCTCAAGATCGTGATGAAGAATCGCTATCGAATCTGATTTCAATTCTTTATTCATATCCTCTGGCTTTAATACTAGAACAACAAAACCACTGAATTCACCAGCTTCGCCTACAGACTCGCCTCGCAGGATTGGAAACACTGGGAAATCGCCTGACGGATTATTTTTACTAGGGGGCAAGCAACACACCTCATTGAATGAATCGGTCTACTGTGCCACAACTGTAACGGGTGGCCTTTAATATTTCGGAGATGTGTATTATTCGCAAATTTTCCTCTTTACCAGCAAGGACATCCTAATATCTACAAAACACTACTGGACCAGTGGTGTTTATCGTTGGCAGTATATGAATTCGAAGGCAGAATCCCAAAAATTGGCAAGAACACATACGTAAGTTCATCCGCATCCGTTATTGGTGCTGTAACGATTGGCAAAGAATGCTACATCGCTCCAGGTGCAGTTGTGAAAGGCGATTATGGAACCATCACTATTGGCAATGGAACAAGCGTACAAGATAACGTTGTTGTCCACGCTCGCCCAAACGAATCCACTTCTATTGGTAGCAATGTCACTCTTGGACATGGCTGTATCATCCACAACGCCACAGTGAAAGATGATGCTGTTATCGGCATGGGTGCCATAG
>JARGGA010000692.1 GCA_029210805.1 Candidatus Thorarchaeota archaeon | reverse complement strand
TACCACCCCTTTGCCCACCCCATAGCACCACCAATCCTTTTTCCAACTGTGGTTTACCATTGTGAACTAGAATCATCAGTTCTTTCACTCAGAGGTGAGCTTCTCCAGCACTATTCTCCTATATTCCTAGGAATATTGTGGTTTATAACCCTCGATTCTGATCACATCGCATGACACAGGCATGGTTTGTGGAGAAACTGGTGGAATGGATAGGAGAGAACGCACGACCCTTCGCGTGGGATGATGCCTTTGATGAACCTAGAGACCCGTATCGTATCCTTGTTGCTGAACTGATGCTGACAAGAACCAACGCCGTTGCTGCTGAAGCTATCTATGAGAGATTCATTGCAAAGTTTCCTACTCTTGCATCTATCAATGGGTCTGATAGTGAAGTGGCCAAGTTATTCGAGGGACTTGGGCTCAAGAAGCGAGCGTCTAGGATGCCCGAGCTGTTCCGTCAGTTGGCCAATGAGTATCATGGGATAATCCCTAGAACCTACTCCAAATTGACCTCTCTGTACGGCATTGGTCCCTACGTTGCCAATGCAGTCCTGTGTTTTGCCTTCGGAAGAGCTGTAGTCCCTGTTGATGTGAATGTGATCCGTGTCATTACGAGACTCTTTGGGGTTTGTCATGATGACAAGAAGAGATTCCAGGTCTTTGTGAACGGATTACTCGACCCCTATGTCGATCCGGGTGCGTTTGCATTATCTCTCATGGAGATGGGAGCCTTGGTCTGTAGGGTGAAGAGGCCTCTGTGTGAGAAGTGTCCTGTATCTGATAATTGCGCATTTGGTAGCCTATAGTTTCTCGAGACACACTTAGAGACCATCACTACTCTCCAAATAGGAGTATGTTGTGATGTTTTCAAGAGCGGATGCAATGGAGAAGTCCTGCACAAAGTGTGGTGCTTCAATGGAATCAGGAACCTTGGCTGGTGCTCCCGCATGGGGTTCTGGCACAGGTGCGTTCAAGAAGAAACAAGTCAAGGTGTTCGCATATCGATGCCCGAGCTGCGGATATATTGGACTATGGGAAGGTGGGAAGTGAACCATCGTCTCGGAGTTTATTA
>JARGGA010000696.1 GCA_029210805.1 Candidatus Thorarchaeota archaeon | reverse complement strand
TTCTTTTCGATGATAGCTTTATCCAGGAAGTTGCTTGATGATTCACCTTTCTTCAAATATTCCTTCTGAATATCTGGAAATGATGCATCTTCGGTCATTGTTTCAAAACGGGAGAATACTATTCTAGTGTGTTTTTCTAAATTATGTTCTAATAATTTGTCAAACAAGCTTTCAATTCTTAATATATGCAGATCAGTACAGTAAACTATCATAGGAATAAGATAGCCAATTTCCAAACATTCGAGCATCATATTGTGAATAAAAAAAGGGATTTCGTCATTCTCTCCTGCGGCAAAATCCGCGATGAGAATCTTCTCATTACCAATAGTTTCAAGATATGTCTTCAACTTCTCGCTCTTGCAAATCCATGAAATTGGTATGCTCTCAGCGATATTATATTTCAAGGTTCGTACCAACATAGACCGAAGTTAAAGAAATTGGTCAATAGCTTGCGATAAAACGATTTCTGAAAGTTTATCGGTCAAAACATCGAAATTCTCACCGGTTTTTGCGTTTACCATTAGATATGGAATCCCTATCTCTTCTGCTTTCTCATTGATAACATCTTCAGTCACTAGGCCGCCTTCATCGATTTTATTCGCCACAAGTATCCATTGCTTTTTGGGAATATCTTCTATCAAAGGTAGCCAATCGTCAAGTTCCAGCAATGACATGAATCTCGTAACATCTACACAAAGGAGTACAGCTATAGCCCCTCTCATTAGACCCGCTTGAAAGAAACGAAATTGTTCTTGTCCACCAAAATCGAAAAGAGCCGCTTTGACTAATGCATCTCCACCATC
This sequence comes from Candidatus Thorarchaeota archaeon, assembly GCA_029210805.1. Lineage (GTDB taxonomy): Archaea > Asgardarchaeota > Thorarchaeia > Thorarchaeales > Thorarchaeaceae > MP5-2226. The sequence goes on along the minus strand of JARGGA010000696.1, from coordinate 232 downwards.
CTCTTTCACCGACCATGTTTCAACATTGAATCCTACTGTCATCAATCTTTCAATAAAGATGCCTGTAGAGAGACGGGTAACAATTGATGTTTTGCCTGCTGCCCCGCAGTCAACAAGTGCTACTTTCACGGTCTTAGTTGTCAAGGTCCGATGCTCCATTCAGTGCAGAGTTCATTTTGTCACTTCGGCAAATTCCGAAGTTTCACGTTTTTTCGATGTAAATACCGTTCAT
>JARGGA010000677.1 GCA_029210805.1 Candidatus Thorarchaeota archaeon | reverse complement strand
TGAGATTTCAAGCGTATATTCATAGGAACCAACTTGATGCCCAGATACTGAAAAGAGGAAAGAGGTTGCACCTTCTGCACTTAGAGGTCCGGAACTAAATGCTGTACCATCAAGATAAAGTGTGTAATATCCCGGATAATAATCTGTTACTTCCCAGCTTAACATTATTTCTGGAGTTCCCTCTTCGTAATTGATCTCTGAAGGTCTCTCAAATGTTGGCAGATGAATTCGGAGTAAAACCATAGGATAGTAATCTATCGCCCCTGCTGTGCCAGGTACATCGTATTGACCGCTTCCTCCATAATCAGACCACCAATTACCTAATGACCCATTATCCCAATTATTACTCGAGCCGTTATCGACTGCGTTTACGCCGTTGTCGTAACCAATTTCATTATTGTATAGCATATTATCATGACAGTCAGGATCTAAGACAACACCATATTCATTGCAATTATAGATGGAATTCCCTGTTACATTGCTCTCCGTAGTACTTTGGAGATTTAGCCCGATTCCGTCTTCATTGTACACCTCATTATTATCGATCTCCAATTCATGTGAATTGCCTGTACTCACACCAAAGTGTCCATTGTAGATTATGTTTCTGTATGTCCTGGTTCTATTCGACGAGTTTATTGAAACACCATAGTATACATCAATCATGGTGTTGTTATAGACCCTGCAATCAGTCGTATTATACAGATTGACTCCTTCCCATGGTCTCTCAAAGCAGCTATCGTACACACTGCAATTATGTGAATGAATGAGATGAATGGCATCGTTTACAACTTCGTCAATGTAGACGTTTCTAACACCACATTCATTGCTTCCCTCAATGTATATAGTACGCCCACTCGTATCATATGCAGATAAGTCCTGAATGGTACAGTTGTCACAGAAGCCAAGACTAATTGCAACATGGGCAGAGTCGAATACGCCGCCGCTTACATTCGTGTCGGATGAGTTAACTAGAATAACCTGACCGTAGTTTGAACCATCAATATTTTGGTTCTTCAAGTTTTTCCCGAATAGAATAGGTTTGCTCAACACCGAACAATTGTAGATTTCATGAGTTGCCCAATAATCTATACGATTGCCCATTATACGAAATGCTTTCGTATGAAAATAACTGTTAGAAATGTTAACATATGTTGAATCTTCGATTTTGAAGCCATACATACTTCCAAAAATCTCGATGTAATCGAAATCACAATTTGTACTACGGCCTACTA
>JARGGA010000680.1 GCA_029210805.1 Candidatus Thorarchaeota archaeon | reverse complement strand
ATGGGCGGACCATTCCTTAGACTTGGAAGGAAAATATTCCACTAGTGATAGATGGTCCCTTGGAAAAGGGACCACCCGTCACACTCAAAAGCAGAGAAGCATGGTTTTAGAATTTGTCAACTAGGTGACGTACTTGAGCGATTATGCAGTCGAGGCTGAAAACCTCACCAGACGATATGGTTACAGAGTGGCTTTGAAGAAGGTTTCTTTCGGTATTGAAAAGAAAGGGATTCATGGCTTATTTGGAGCCAATGGAGCAGGAAAGACAACGCTGATGCGAATAATCTCTACCTTGCTCAAACCTCAGGGAGGTAGGATTAGAGTAATGGGACTTGATCCCGAGGAAGACCCAGTTCCGGTTCGCGAATACCTAGGACTAGTTGGCGACAAACCTCTTCTCTATCCTGAATTATCAGGACGGGAGAATCTACACTTCTTTGGAAAACTCTACGGGATTGATAAGGATCAAATCGACAAGAAGGGTGAAGAGCTTGCGGAACGCTTTGGTGTCAGGACGTGGCTAGACGAACCAACCAAGAACCTCTCTACGGGACTCAGAAAGCGTATTGATATTATTCGAAGCACATTCCATGATCCGGAGCTCTATCTCTTAGACGAACCATATTCCGGACTTGATACTGAATCTACAGAGATGTTCTCGGGATTCTTAGAGGAACATAGAAACACTAGAACTACAATCCTCACAACGCACAATCTGATTCTTGGTTCGAGAATATGCGACACATACCTATCATTGAAGAAAGGCAAGGTATCGGGTCAGGGACCAATAGAACAGTTCGATCAGACTCTGTGAGGCGATTATAGATGGTTTCAGCAATATCTGCAGCGCTTGCAATAGCCAAGAAGGATATCAGAACTCAGATGAGAAGGCCATTCGAAGTATTCGCAATGTTTCTCTTCGCACTCATAGCAGTACTTGCATTTGCTTTTGGAATGGGTGGAAATGTAAACCCCGAGATAGGAGGCTCAATGGTATGGGTGATCATATTCCTTACTGGAATGTTTGGTTTCGCACCGATATTTCTCTCTGAAGCAGAAACTGGTACTTTGAAGGGATTGAGTATTGCTCCGATTCCAGCTTGGGCTGTTTACGTTGGGAAAGTCATCTACGGCTTCGTATTGATGGGAATCGTTGAAATCTTTCTATTGCCAATAACAATGGCCCTACTGGGATTCAGTCTTAATCTTGCAGATCCAATGCT
>JARGGA010000690.1 GCA_029210805.1 Candidatus Thorarchaeota archaeon | reverse complement strand
CTCAAATTTGCGTATGATGCTGGCATAGGCGAGAAAAATGCAATGGGCTTTGGAATGATTTCTGTGAGGAGAGGATAGATCTTGACTGCTGCACACGACTCGTTTCTGACCGTCACCGGTAATCCATTTGTTGATGCCGGAACTGCAGCTATTTGCGTGATTTCGAAGCGAGAGGCACCAGAAGATCTCACAAAGGATGATTTATCGACTAGTATCCGATACCTTACAAAGCTGTACAAAAGAGAAGAATGGCAGAAGAATATTCATGGCAAACTCTTTCTAAACGCGGAAATTGGAAATCCAAGTTACAATCCCAAAGAAAGGCCCAAGCTCTACGAACTGGCATTAATGAATCTTCTACAACTTATTACACCTCTTGCAGGAACGGGGAGTTGTGTAGCATGTGGAAGCCGTGATGGGTTTCCTGTTGCCAGAAACCGGGTACCGCTCCTCGGTTCTTTTCAGATGGTAAATTTCTTCGCATCTGGCAGGATGGGCGAGCTATTCTGCCCAGCGTGCACTCTTGCTATTCAATTTCTCCCTCAATCCGTCCAACTTGTGGGTGGACAAGTCTTGCTGCTCTCATCTCCATTGTGGGACGTAGCAAAATCCTATGTTGAGATAATCATGCAACAAGTTCAAGCTCAGGAGTCAAAGAAAGAAGGAGGCATTGTTACATTTGGCTACAGTAAGGGACCAAATGCAATATTCTACACGTTATCGCAGATTGTGACAAATCCAAATATTATGTTACCGAGAGATAACTGCCCCCCACTCACCTTTTATCATCTGACAAATTCAGGCCAAGGCCCAAAAGTGGACCGATATGATTTGCCTAGTGTCGTCTTTGATTTTAGAATTGAAATTGAACACGGTGGGTGGAAATCTTACTGGGACAAGCTAGTGAAAAGAGGGTATATTAAATCCAAAAAGGATGAGGATGAAACTATCAAAACAGTCCAGAATCGAATCTTTCTAAGATTGCTTTCTGGACAATCTATTGCTGCCTACTTTATTGATAGAGATAACCAGTTGGTAATAGGCAACTGGGACTTCTTTTCATACTACCTAACTAGGGTGAGAATGAT
>JARGGA010000678.1 GCA_029210805.1 Candidatus Thorarchaeota archaeon | reverse complement strand
GTGAATCCAGACATCTTTTGTATGCAAATACGGACATCGATAGGGTAGATGAATCAAATGAGATCGTGAACTTTGTGAACTACTGGACTGATGTGAAAGGGATTATCGAACAGACGTTGGTTTTTGATTCTAAACTAACCACATATAATATCCTGGAAGATCTTGATATCAGGAATATCAAGTTTATCACATTGAGGAGACGGGGTAAGAAATTAATAGAGGATGCAAATAACATCCCAGAGGAAGATTGGATCAAAGTGGACCTGAAAAAAGAGAAACGTAAATTCAACAAGTTCAAGATGCATGAGAGCGAGATTACACTGCCACGAACAGATCTCAAGGTTCGCCAGATAATCTTCAAAGATCATGGTCGACAAATACCTACGTTTCTAATTACAAATAATCGAACCGTTGAATTGGAAACTCTGGCTTTGTATTATGCAAATCGTTGGTTGATAGAAAACAAATTCTCTGAGCTTGTTGATTTTTTCAATCTCAATGCATTGAGTTCTCCGTTCATGATAAGAATTTATTTTGATGTGGTTATGACCGTTGTTGCTGATACACTATACAGGTTGCTTGGAAAGGATTTGAAGAGATTTGAGGATTGTACACCCAAGACCATCTTTGCTGATTTTATCAATTGCAGATGTATTGGAGAAGTGGTGGGTGATGAAATCATAGTCAAAATGAAAAAGAAGGCGACAACACCTATTTTCAAGTCCAATGATGTATTTCAGAAATCGTATCCTATTCCATGGTTAGGTAACAAGAAAATTCGCTTTGATTGGATATCCTGAATTGGATTCAATTATGAGACATAAACACTTGACGAAAATCGGTGTTAAAAGATACTGTGTATTCTTTTGATGTGCGTACACATGAACCTTTTTTCAATAATTTAATTGATATTGTTGGGAAAGCGGGAGGGTCGGAGATTTCGGATGACCTGGAGTTGGCTATACGGGAAGAATATTCGACCCTTGATTGGATCATGGAAGGGCTGCTTCTGCGAGCCGGATTTACCATAGACGAGGCTGACTATTCTGAAGGGTTCATGGCAGTTTATTTATGCACCAGGGAAAAATGACTATGGCAGAATGTCAAAGTGAAATCTAGCGTCATTGACGATATTCACATTCAGTTTTTCACTTACAATAACAGTGTTAACCTCAAAAATAGCATAAACCTATGGCACCCTCCGACTTCCTCATCAGCCCCCTCTCCTCATC
>JARGGA010000679.1 GCA_029210805.1 Candidatus Thorarchaeota archaeon | reverse complement strand
TCAACTGTTTTATCGATAACCCAATCATCAAGGTTTTTCTGAATTACACTCTGGATCTGATGCTCATCACAATCGAGAATTGATTCTGTGATAAATTCTCTCAATTTCCTCTCAACAACAATCAAAGGAACACCAGCTATACTTACTGGTTCATTTAGTATTCTCATGAGTTCTTGCTGTATTCTTTCCTCACAGGTCACTTATTCCATCTCCATACCAAGCTCATTCTTTACTCTCTTCACTCTATCAGGTTCTGTCTTCATCCAATTCTCAACTTTTCCTCTCTTCAGATTATCCTCAGGGGGGCATAAAATGCCCACGCGCATTGCATCATCCTTGGTTCGTGTATAGTATCTCCAGAGAGCCGAAAGCCTTTCGCTATTCTCATAGTAAGTAAGATATGCGAAATATTCCCTAGAATCAATTCCACAGTCCTCCAGTCCCTTTCGTTCATCAACCATGAGCTTTGGTTGATTTGCAGCAACAAGTTCTTTCAAGCTTCTAGCGATTCTGGAAATATCCTCATCGGGGCTGTTTTCAAGGTCGTCAAGTTTCCCTTTATTCAGTTGCCGAGTCATTCCAAACCTCTCATCCTGTTTTCTTCGGCCGTGCTGCCAAACAAATTCAGATTCTTCCAATGATGCAATATCATTTATACTGTATATTATGGACTTCCCGGGGTCTCGCATCACAACGCCGCGATCAACCTGAAATCTAGCTCGCCCCTTCTCGTCAATAGTAAAGCTACCATCCTGTTGAAACATTGACTTATAGTACTTCAATTTGGCTTCTACAGGCGCATCCTTCAACCACTGAGGCCATCCTTCATTCTGGTATGTTTTGTCTCCACAGGTCAACCCTCGATTTTCAAGGGAGCGTCCAAAAGATGTGCTGAACCGTATCCGGGTAACTCCATTCGGTCGAATATCTTCACTATTGTAGACATCTCCAAATCGCTGTACTTGGCTTTGAAAGATATCAACTCGCTCAGGGTCTGATTCAGTATAGACGAATCCTCTGTTATGCTTCTCTACATGCCCATCAGATAAACCAGCTCCAAGCATTGATGCAAACATCAAATCTATTTCACGGCGATTCACAGAAAAACGTGGATCATGAATTCCATAGTCCTTCGTTCCAATGTTTTTGATCATGGGCTGGATATCTTGTATCTTCATGTCTTGAGAATCAAGTGCCAATGATAGCGTATCTGTTTTGAGATACTTGTG
>JARGGA010000670.1 GCA_029210805.1 Candidatus Thorarchaeota archaeon | reverse complement strand
CAGTTGGACGATCAACCGCTGTGGGAACGGCCCTTCGAATTACTTGTGACAATTCATTCCAATCACTATAACGTTGACGTCGTCCAATAATACCAGCCAGGGTTACTACAGCGAAAACAATGACAGCAATTGCATAGAATTCAAGCCTATTCTCAAATGTTCCAGAAAATGATGCAATGCCTATGACTGCAATTCCAGCTATAATTACTGTGTTTAGGTAACAGTCACATCGGAGACCAAGTTCTTCGGGACCAATTTGAAAATCTTCTGGGTCTGAACCCGGGGCAAGATTAAGAAAATAATTGAAGATTGTAGCTGTAATTGTTCCAATGACCAGTATTATCGCTATCATCAAATCCATTGTTTCACGCTCATAATCATACTTCTTCTGGCTCTGCCACCTTCAAATAGCTGAAACCGTGTTCGCCTTCAAAGGAAATCTCAGCACCTTTGCTTGGAGTAATCATGTAAGTCACTGCATATTTAGCTTTTACATCCTTAGGTGTTTCTAATGCCGTAAACTTACCCTTGGCAAAAGCCACCTTGTGTCCAGTCTTCAATTTACTAAGTGTAGGATGCTGTGATATATCAATACCTATTCGAGTATGAAGAGACTCGTTCCTCACAACGAGAGTATCAATTCCATCTATTTGTTCAAAGGAAAGAACATCCATCCATCCCTGCAAGGCATCTGGGAGTTTATTGGCAGCAACTGGTTTGTCGGACACCTTGATATCTAGAGGGGGGATATTTCCTTGTATCTCGTTCAATATTGGTGTGACTTGTGTCGTTGCCCATCCTTTCTTGACAAACACTTTCAACGCGTGCTCAGCAATTTTCTCAAGAGCTGGTTTCAATCGATCATGTGAGGATGATGAAACCTTGTACAGCATGAGGAATGACCCTAAGGCGCCATCTTCCATACCATAAGCAACTCCAATTTTGTATGCGGAAACCGCGAGTTGCCAACCATTATCATGATCATCAAATTGGATGGCATACTTTGCAATGTCATTAAGCATCGCAATCGTAACCTCTGGATGCTCAAGCTTTGTCTTTGTAAGTGAGAAACCGCCCATGAATTTCCGGAGAATCTGCATGGTTATGTAGAGTCCTTCAGAAGTTTCCATCATATCCTCAAGACCCAACCGATTGAGAAGGCTGTCGTAGAGGCTGTAGTAATAGTCGATCTCTTCATAGTCTTCTCTGATTAAAGCAATGATAATTCGTACGAAGAAAACAGATGCTTTCAAAGCGTCATCCTTCACTCCAGCGAACATCAGAAGACGAAATGCCTCATCGCTAATTGTGAGAGCTTCCTCGACCCCTTCTCTTGTGCCTCTGTATAAGTG
>JARGGA010000673.1 GCA_029210805.1 Candidatus Thorarchaeota archaeon | reverse complement strand
ACCAATCAAATAGATTTCCTGCATTTGACCTTCTCCACAATTATTACTTGATACAAATCCAGATAAAGTATACGATGAGAAAATGAGTGTTTATACATTCCTTCTGAAGAAGAAGTGGAGCCGGCTCTGGGAATTGCACCCAGGTAGAACAGCTCTGCAGGCTGTCGCGTAAGCTACTCCGCCAAACCGGCTCGGATATCCCCACCTTACGACTTTTCGGTTTTAAGGATGTCGGCAAAATTGGCACACAATTGTATAGATTCGATATTAGAAAGAAGACTCACCCTGTCATATACTTCGTCTTGCTTGAACTATAGGCAGTAATCACAATGGTATTCCCATCGCGTTCAACGAAAAAGACTCTCAAGATATGGTCATTCATTTGAAGCTGAGCAATGGAGTGACCCAGTTTGTCATTAGTCACACTATCTGGAGATTTTATTGCCATGATAACTTCGTCACGAGAAATTTCTCTTTGTTTCATCCTTGCTAGTACATGCAATGTGAAGACTATCAAGTAGTAGCAACCTCTGCCACTAATTCCTCGTCCCTAAGTTTAACTAATCTATTAAGATCGAGATTTCTGCTAGAAAACGCAAGCACCTCAATTCCGCAAATATCTCCCTTCTCATCGTAGTCTACAACTATACCTTCCGAGATTTCTACACTCTCGGCGACTTTCTCTCCTTTGAGTTTGAAATATATTGAGTCTGCTACCTGATCATAGTCCACACGCATTGAGGGTCACATCTTGATATTGTATTATTGCTAGTTGTTAATGAAGTCATTCATTGGATTTTAAGATGTCGGCAAAAGTGGCAAGTGTTTTTCAAATTCATCAGTATAAAGGAATCTACCTGATTTTTCAGAACCCGTTCTTCCAGAAACTTCCTTACATGTTCACACTTTCAAACACTGGTGGATTCTAGAGATATATTTATATGGAAATGTCACACGATTCAGCCCGTACTAAATCGTATCGTTCAGTCAATACTAAATGGTCGGAGTGAGAGATGAAATCTGAGAAAGATACAATGGATGAAGTTAGGAAGATCCTTTACACATACTGGCACGAACTAGATTTCTTTAGTGAAAAAGATTCGACGAATATAGACCAAGTGCGTCAGTCCAAGGTCAAGTGGTTCATAATCAAGTTCATCCGTGATGGAATTGAGGACGAATTTGGCAGAGCCAATAACCTCTCTCGCAGACATGCATTTTCTGCAAAGGAGCTACATGAAGCATATATCAAGAGCCCTAGCAGCGAGAAATGCTCTT
>JARGGA010000695.1 GCA_029210805.1 Candidatus Thorarchaeota archaeon | reverse complement strand
GAGTTAGATGATACTGATACTTTTGATATACTAGACAATGCAGATTACACGGTTCTTCTATTCGTAGGATCAGATAATTTCCGGGTTGGTTCTCAGAAACAAAATATGAAGAAACTAGCAGCTGAATTCCATGGAAAGGTGTTTTTCGGGATTGTTGATTCAATTGACTCTCCCTCAATAAGATCTCATCTGAAGATACCTCGGAAGCAACATGTTACTACGTTCATCCACAAAGGCTCAGTGGTCGAGCGTAGGATTGGGAAGATTGGAATGAAAGAACTTCGACAAGGAATTTCTGAATTAGTTAACCTTTGAATAGTTAAGGACTCCTCCGCACGATGATGAAACGAGCGTGGGAAACTTTCCCGGTATAGATTGAAATCGTTTTCATGATCTACCATCAATGTGGAGGGCAGAAAAAGTGGAGTGGTATTATCAGAAAGGTGCTGGATGGGCGTCGGCAATCAGCTTCATTGTGAGCTTCCTTTCTAGAGGATTGCTAATTCTTTTTTCTTCGATATACAACGACAGAATTGCACTCTTGGTATATTTTCCCATTTGGATTGGAATAGAGATGTTTCTAATTGTTGCATTCTCCTTATACGGATGGATATTTGTTTCGCTATCAATTATGATTACTAATTTCTTCCAACCCTATCTCATCGTTTATCCGATAATCTACTCGTTCTTTGAAATCAGCATCATTACGATATCGCTTCTATGCCATTATAGTGGACGGCTCAATTCTTTGACAGGGACCGATTCCTATGATTATGTTTTCTCTATCACTCTTCCCTTTCTCATGTCCATTGCCACTGCAAGCTTAATTCTATTCCACTTTTCCGTAACGCTTCTTTCTATCGATATTATCCAGTTGATCCTTCTATTCCTTGGATACTACACCGTACTTCTACTCTTCTCTTATCCATCGATGCAATATATCAAACAGAGAAAAGAGAACCCCCTTGCGTGGGGACCCCCCTCCCTCATGAGACTACTCTATGATACTACTCCTAACATTGCAACACGATCCAGTG
>JARGGA010000674.1 GCA_029210805.1 Candidatus Thorarchaeota archaeon | reverse complement strand
ACTCAATGTAAATTACTATGCTGATGAGATTTCACAAGTCCCAGGAGTGGAGATGGCAGCGCCTCTTACGGGGGGGTATGCACGAGTTTCGTCGATGTACAAAAGCCTTCTATTCAGATCAGACTTTTTTGCAGCCGTATTAGCACCGGAGTTCATTGAATCGTATCCGACTGTATTCAACCTCCTTGACGGAGGATTTCCTGAATCTAGTTCGGAGATAGCGTTGGACATTACAATAGTGGATTTGCTCAATGTTGGAATAGGGGATGCCATCAATTATACCTACTCTGCATCTATTGAACCTGATGAATTGGAATGACTGTCGTTTCGATTTCAGCGGTGAAATCGAAAAATCTTAGTAAGCAATTCTCGGTACTTCGTGCATTGGGAGCGGATACAAGACCGATAATGATTACTACAATAGTAGATGCGATGCTAGGGCTGCTTATGGCGGCCATGATTGGCCTTCTAATTGGGCTAGTTCTCACGTCCATTATTCTTCAGATGCCGTTAGTATACACAGGAGTTTCAAGCACTATCAGTTGGCAGAGAATTCCGATTTCTCTTGCAATTCCGATTCCATTAATATCTGGAATCATCATGCTAGCTGTACTATTCACCGCCATATCGACATTCATTGTAACCAAGAATACTCTTGGAAAGAATATAGCAGAAGAAATCCAACATAACGAGTGATGATAATGATTAGTACGTTTGCAGACCTTTCATCTCTTTCATAAGCTCTTCTCTTAGTTCCAATCATAGTTGATAGGCGTTCAACACTTAGAACATTCAATTCAATGAGTAGAATAATATCAAATTCGAACGGTAAAACAAATACTTCAAAGAAAAGCCTCATATGGTTTCAAACTGCAAAATCATATGTTGTTTCGGAGAGGGAATAATTGAGTAACGATATAATTGTAAACCTGAACGACGTTTCCCGAATTTACGAAATGGGAGAGATTCAAGTTAACGCACTTCGTGGAGCTTCACTTCAAGTACGTAGAGGTGAGGCTGTAGGTATCATGGGGCCATCTGGATCTGGAAAGACAACGATGCTAAACCTGATAGGTGCACTTGATCGACCAACATCCGGAAACGTAGTGATAGATAATGTAGATATCACTAAAATGGGAGAAAAGGAATTGACACATATTAGGCGAAATAAAATCAGTTTCGTCTTTCAATTCTTCAATTTATTGCCTGTTCTTTCTGCCTATGAGAATGTAGAATTGCCTT
>JARGGA010000689.1 GCA_029210805.1 Candidatus Thorarchaeota archaeon | reverse complement strand
GTTCCGCTGACCTGTAAGGAGTTGCTTGCAGCGACTACGGGGAATGATATCACCCTGACCGTACGACCAGAGGGAAATAGATTCCGAGTAGAGTTTGAGGATATCCCTGCTAATGCACCTTTAAGACAGATGGAGGACATAGACATTGGCGTTCATTCATTGGGGCTATTGACTGAATGCAAGGAGCTCTATGATCCTGTGAGGAGGACCCTGTATGCAGTCACCCTGAATGTCAATGCCATCATGGACCTGTCCTCCTCCAAGGTCCACCATTATCCAGAACTCATGAGGGCGTTGCGGAATGTAGACACTGCTGACTTTGACTGGTTGAGAGATACATGGAAACTGAGTGCCCGAATTCGGAATAATACGATCTATTGGGCGGTCCTCTCAACGACTACAGGAGAGCCATGGATGAGAAGAACGTACGAGTTCGAAGTCCATAAAGAGGACGCTCCACCTGTGACGCTTGAGGCATACCGTGCGGATATCGAAGATGTGGTTCCTCTCTCACAGTTGCAGAATCTGGAGGATGTATTTGAGGATCTTGAGTCGACACTGAGAGAGAGGTATCAGGAGCAACAAGTGTCCAGTGATAATGAAGAAGAGGAAGAAGTTCTAGGCGACAATACTGTGGAGTACGAAGTGGATGATGAGGAATCTTTCGACGAGCCTGATCTTGAGGAGGTCGGCAAATCGGTTGATGTTTCCAAGGTCTATGGAAACGTCACAGTTCGATACAAGGAACTTGAGGTACGAGCTGGAAATGTAGTTGTATTTCTGGAATCGAAGGATGGTGATTGTGATGACGTCATTGTTGTCGAGAAGGTCCACAACTATCTCGAGGTTTCCAAGCTGACAGGTGGGATAGAGCCAGAGAAGGTTACTAATGAAGTGACAGACAAGCTTGCTCCATATGACCTTGAGGTAGGGGAGCTTGAAGTGATTCTGAATGCAGTCTGCGAGGCTTTGGAGAATGAAGGGGTCAACTTCTATGAGTAACGTGCTTAGACTGGTGTGCCCTGAGTCCATAGACACGACCTGAGAAGGATGCGATGAGCGCCATCAAATCGGTGACCAGTTCTTCCTGCGGGCTCTGTTGTTGTGGCTG
>JARGGA010000682.1 GCA_029210805.1 Candidatus Thorarchaeota archaeon | reverse complement strand
CCACAGATGGATCAATGATGCGTGAACTCCGAAGTAAGCTTCGTGGGATTCCTTCGCTAGAGAGTGAGCTATGTGTGTTTTATGATAGAGAAATGAACTTCCAATGCAGAGTTGAACGCCAATCTGCACAGAAGGGCTGCAATGGAAATCTATTTTGGAAGCATAATGTATGTCCCTATTTCCTTGATTTTTTGAAGACAATAGAGGAATAGAAAAGATTTTCGAGTTTTGCAGTTCTCGCAATAATATTTCGCCCCACTTATGTTAATAAGGTGCATGATGTAATAATAGTCTGCGCTAGGTGCCCGTGAAATATGAGTGAAGTTGGCGGAGTACCGCCCAGCATTAGAGATGCATTGTCATCAACAACTGGGTTTGTACTTGTTGTCACAGGAAAACCCGGAACAGGCAAGTCCTTGTTTGTTCAGGAATTATTCCGAACCTTCAACAATTCATTTCTCATTATTACAAGCACAGAGAATCACATGGCAACAGTGATGGCCCTTTCTGACGCTGTTCCAGATTGGGGTGATCGGCATGTACTCACTCAATATTGGAGACCCTTAGTTGAGAAGATATCTTATGAATCGAGTCTAGAAACCCAACTCTCCAAGCTTGTTGGTGCATCACAGGATCAAGGTAGCGCCGATGTGATAATTATAGACTCTTGGACAGATTTCGTTGAACCCATTCGTCCTGAGAATAGATATGAAATTCAGCAGTCGCTTATTCATGCGGCTAGGAATGAAGGCCGCAAACTTGTTCTTGTTACTGAAGGACGATGCCAGGATGGTGTTATAATAGACAATCTTCACCATTCAGCAGATGGTGTAGTCACTCTTGAGAAAATTCGTGAAAACCAGCGAATGTATCGCCAAATCGTTCTTGAAAAAATGAGGGCCCATCTTATCAGTCAAGACTCATTTCTATTTACACTTCACAAAGGCCGCTTTACTTACATACCATGGTATATTCACCAGTATCCAGCTATTACAGTAGGTCGAGAACCGATAACTGATCCTTCACCTGAGCGCACATCAAGCGGAAACTTGAGTTTAGATACAATCCTGGGTGGCGGCTTTAAGAAGGGGCAATTGAATTTAATTGAAATAGAGAATTTGGGAGTCCCTTACCTAGAAACTATTTACATTCCATATCTGTCCAACCATTTGGAATTGGAACGACCTGCTGTAATATT
>JARGGA010000687.1 GCA_029210805.1 Candidatus Thorarchaeota archaeon | reverse complement strand
GTAGACATACTATCCCCATCAATCAGGTGAAATCCCTATTTGCCACTGGTCATGTGTCAGTCACTTCAGGAGTTCTTTCGTTCTTCTCAAAAATAGGAATCCCTATCCATTTCTTTGGCCACTACGGAAATTTCCTGGGCAGTTATCAGCCCAGAAAAAAGCTCGTTTCCGGACATACGGTATTGATGCAGGCAAGGGCAGTACTAGACAGTGATACGCGGCAGGAAATCGCCAGTAAATTTGTAAAGAGTTGTTTATATAATATGCAGCACGTATTGATTTCCTATCCTAGAAATATTCCAAGAGTGTCAGATAAGGTAGAATTGCTGAAAGAAATTACTGATTCCGTTGATCCCTCTGAACCTATCCCTGTGTTAATGAGCAAAGAAGGAAGGGCTTGGGCTGTGTATTATTCCGCATTCGACCTAATAATCCGAGATCATGATATGGGCCCTCGAATACGAAGACCACCTAACAATCCCATAAACGCATTGATTAGTCTGGGAAATAGCATTCTATATGGAATTGTATTGACTCAAATTTACCACACGCAGCTTGATCCCTCGATTAGTTTTCTCCATGAACCCCTTGAGCGCAGGTACTCGTTAGCATTGGATATTGCTGAGGTGTTCAAACCAACCTTGGTTGACACGCTTATCTTCAAGCTTCTCAATAAGGATATGTTACAGGAATCTCATTTTGATGAGAGGATAAACTATTGCATGTTAACTGAAGAGGGTCGTCGAATCTTTCTAACAAACTTTGATGAGCGACTACGTGAAACACGAAGACATGCACGATTGAAGAGGAATGTGTCTAACGAATATATGATTAGATTGGACTGTTACAAGTTAATGAAACGAGTCGTTGAGAACAAGGGATTTCAGCCATATCTAGAATCGAAGGGGAGTTGACCGTGTATGTCATCATTGTCTATGATATCGAAGTCGAAAGAATAGACAAAATCAGAAAAATACTGAAGAGATACCTCTTTTGGATTCAGAACTCTGTCTTCGAAGGTGAATTATCTGAATCAGGTTTCAAACGACTAGTTGCTGAGGTGAAAGAAAAAATGGACAAGTCCTACGATTCCATAATCATATTCAAGATGAACTCTTCAAAATCACTTAAAAAGCAAATC
>JARGGA010000685.1 GCA_029210805.1 Candidatus Thorarchaeota archaeon | reverse complement strand
GAGGAAATTAATTGGCTAGGTGATGTTGATTTTGATCACCTCAGTTTCAAGTATAAAACAACTAATGGCAATAATGACCATTATGCACTCAACGATTTCAACATAACAATCCCAGGTGGTTCTCGTGTTGCTCTCATTGGGGGTCCTGGCGGCGGTAAGAGCACCATTCTCAAAATGCTGCTAAGACTCTATGACCCAACAGAAGGTGAGGTTCGAATAGGTGACGTTAATCTGAGAGATGTGTGTACTAGCACCGTCCGTGATAATGTCGGGCTGGTTGAGCAAGACATCTTCTTGTTTCGAATGAGTGTTCATGATAATATTGCGTTTGGAAGACCTACCGCCACAAGGGTCGAAGTCGAAGAAGCAGCGAAAAGAGCTCAAGCGCATGAATTCATTGTAGAATTGGACGGCGGCTATGATTCTGTAATCGGTGAAAGAGGAATGACCCTATCTGGAGGACAACGGCAGCGGTTGGCAATTGCCAGAGCTCTTATCCAAGATCCCAAAATCTTACTCTTGGATGATTCAGTTAGTGCAGTAGATGCTCAAACAGAATTTCTCATGAGGAAAGCATTAGATGAGGTCATGGTTGGACGAACCAGTATCACAGTCACACAGAGGCTGAGAACTCTCATTGAATCCGACTTGATTATCATGGTTGACAAGGGCCGTTTGATTGATTCGGGATGCCATGATGACTTGTTGCGGGAATCTGAACTTTACCGTCGTATTTTCGAGCGGCTACCCGGAGCGAAAGCTTTGCTTGCTAGTGCACAAATCAGGGGAGGTGCCCAATAATGGGTATGCGGCACGGTCCTCGAGGAATGATGGGAGGAAAGGAAAAACGCACTCGACCAATTAGAGTACTACTTGGACGCATGTTTGGATATCTTGGAAGATTCAAGAAGATTGTAGCAATTGGGGCTATTCTTTCACTACTAGCTACAATCGTTTCGGTATTTGACCCTCTGATACTAGCAATAGGAATTGACCTAGTTGGAGATAGAAGTAGCACTTTCAATACATTGCTCATGCTCGTTGGCCTATATGTTCTGTTCAAGGTGACTGCATGGATACTTAATGGTATCAATACTTGGATACTCGCTGGAGCACAAGCAGGGTTTGTACAGAATGTGCAGGAAGATGTATACAATCACCTTGTAGAGG
>JARGGA010000676.1 GCA_029210805.1 Candidatus Thorarchaeota archaeon | reverse complement strand
ATTAGGACGGGTGTACCAGACAATTGTGACATAGTTATTTCCTCTACCGATTTTTTACGCGAACAACGACCATTCTCAAAACGGTCTCTGTTTTCTATCGTAGTGAAAACTGTACATGCACTTCGCATGCACTTCTGATATAACTGCCCATGGACTTCGTATATAAACATTCACTTTGGTCAATATAAACCATTCATTTCTTCTAATTATTATAATATAAAAGAAACACTCAATAGTAAAAACCATCTATTATAGTATA
Organism: Candidatus Thorarchaeota archaeon; assembly: GCA_029210805.1. Taxonomy (GTDB): domain Archaea; phylum Asgardarchaeota; class Thorarchaeia; order Thorarchaeales; family Thorarchaeaceae; genus MP5-2226. The sequence continues at coordinate 978 of JARGGA010000676.1, read as the reverse complement.
TCGCGTTAAGGAGGTTATATAATGAGAAACAGGGGAGAGAAATCTCTCTATCCTGAGTCACATATTCTCCTAGCTCTTTTCATGGCTTTCATCTTGTTATTCAGCAATGCTTCTGCATTTTCGATTACACACGTTGAAAACTCCCGGAATAGCAGTCTTACAAGAATATGCGCTTCACAAAATAACAATAACATGGAATTTGAAAACTCTCTTTCTGACATCATCACAAAGGAACTTGAAACTAATTTGGATTATCGAAGGGATGCGCAAATTCCTGAAAATACTCCAACCGTTATCCCAATGTTTCAAAATAATCCAGAACATCCTCAAAGAGGATCAATAGGTCTTGATGAAGCACCACCTCGACCGAGTCTTGATGCATTGGTTGTTCATGGGCCAATTCAGATTTACGACGATACTGACTTTGTTACCCAAGGATGGCCCGGTTCTGGAATAGCTGGTGATCCATATGTTATCTCGAACCTAGAAATTACGACACTCGGAGATGGTCGTGACTGCATTGAAATTAGAAATACTCGTTCCCACTTCAGAATACAAGGGTGTCATCTGATTGGCTATATCTATGTAGGTCATAAATTTGGCGCAGATGGAGTAAAACTATTCAATGTTAGTAATGGTCAAATTTGGGGGAATGAGGTGAATGATCATGGCGATCCAGGTATATTACTCAGTAACTCATCATTCTGTGACATAGACGGGAACACTTGTTATGATAACGATTGGGGTGGTGTAAATCTATACAATTCATTCAATAACCCTGTGACTGACAATAACTGTGTAGGTGAGGACCATCATGGAATGGTAATTTCCAAATCTGGTGACAACATCATTTTTGGAAACGATGTGTCTACCTCGGATTGGAAAAGTGGATTGTTCATTGAAGATTGTCTGGATGGAAATAATTCAATATCATTCAATACAGCTAATGGTTGTGATCACGGCATTGCAATTGTTGAT
>JARGGA010000672.1 GCA_029210805.1 Candidatus Thorarchaeota archaeon | reverse complement strand
GTAATGGCGTAATTTCCATCACCGAAATATGAGGCATTTATTGTGAGTTTGTATCGTCCAATTCCCTGCTCGGTTGTGTCAATTGAAATCACATATGATGGAACAGAAAACTCTCCTTCCGTAAGGCCCTGAACAGGTAATCCGAAATAATCTCCATCCTCATCTATGTCAACACGAAGATAGATAGTGAAATTATCACCGCTTGGGAAAATCAAGTCAATAGGGTCATGATACAGTCGAGTATCCATGCTCTGAATTATGACTTGGAATTGGTAGCTATTGGGTGCATAGTATTGTGAACTCAACATCGATACCAGAAGTGAAACGGTAGTAGAGCCAACAGGCCATGTTCCAGTATCAAGTACCACATCAAAGCTACCTGTTTCATTCTGTGTTCCCTGTGAGGATGAGAAATTCAACCATGCAACATTTCCTATGGCAACATTAGTCCCAGTATCCAGGTCGGTAATTACCACTGTAACTGGAGTTGAATTACCATATGGTTGGGTAACAACGCCTGTTACCGTCACTGAAGTGTAATGGGGTCGTATTGTAATATCAAAGACGTGATTGCTTGGGGTGAAATAATCTGAATCTGACATGGTAAGTGAAAGTGTCACCGATGTAGAACCAATACTCCAAGAATTGGTGGAAAGGTCATATACGAGATCCGCAGGACTAGGACCAGCATCTCCTTCAGGATCGTAGCTGGATGCAAACGAGAAGGATGTGACCTTTGATTGGTCAAGGGTCGCGCCAGTATCGAGATCGATCAGAACAATGGAAACAGAAGTGTTTTCTCCAAATGGTGTTGATAGGTCTCCTGAAACTGAGATTGCTGTGTAATGTGCTCTCAATGAAAAAGTCACATTTGTGCTGGCCATATCTAAGAATGAACCGGATTTCGTGGCATTGAATATGTACCAATGATATCCCTTGCTTAAGGTAGATGTCGAAAGCGAAACGTTGTAGACACCATTGCCTTCAGATATCACGGTAACAGGATTGCCATTTGCAAATGTGATTGTAGCTCCGGAAATCGGGGTATTTGTGTGTGTGTTCCGATATTCTAGAGTAGCTGTAAAATCATCGCCAACAGGAGTACTCAACACATTATGGTAGCTCAACTCAGTTGGATTGAAGAGGTCTAAATCAAAATAGTCGGAGGAAGGATTGTGGTAAGGATGCATCGATGTGATATTGATACACCAACGTTTAGCATCGTTTAGGTCACTTGTATTGACTGCTAGTCCATACCTCCCGTCACCGAAATCTTCTAGATCGAGATTGGTTGGAGATCCTG
>JARGGA010000681.1 GCA_029210805.1 Candidatus Thorarchaeota archaeon | reverse complement strand
CTTTCTTGATGCTGGTATCATGACGGTAATTCCAACAATCAATATGACCGAGAAGATGATGATAGTGAATGGATCAACAAACATTACCGGTTCAGTCACCCCACCAAATGCAATGAATACAGGAGTGAGAATCAGCAAGATAATCCCGAGAATCGCTTGAGGACCGATTTCCTCGCCTAGTCTTCGGGAAGATAAAATGACGAGTGCGATGAGACCGACATTCATCAATGGTTGTACAATAACAATACCTGCCATCTGAGTAGCAAGTAAATACGTCAGTCCTCCAATGATCGACATACAGAAACCAAGAGTCCACTTCTTGTTGCGAAAGAGTGCTCCAGTGTGTTTGGTTGCTTCACCTGCCTCAATGCCTTCCATTGTTGACAAAGCTTCTTTCTGAATAACCGGGGCTATGTTCCAGAAAAGCGAAGTAATAACGGCCAAAACAATCCCGATTAGGACTCCGGTGAGGATTAGCTGCAGCATGATGATTCAAATGAACTGCATCTAGCTTGCTAATAAGCTGTTTTGTACCGCTTGCGAAAATTCAAGAAATAGTGAGCGAGGCATGAGGCCACACTCCACTTACGCGAAGTGAGTACCCTTGCCTTTGCTATGCACAAGACCTCTAAGGGGTAGTCCCTCACAAGGGCTTCTGCATCAGATTTCGTCAATTTCTTCGTATGGCTGGAAGGTTCCGATATCATCCATATATGGGCTATATCATTGAACAGGACCTTACAGGTGTGAATATGAATAGAATCTGAAGGCGTGCTATGGGCACACTGCCATATTTTCATCTAACTAGCTGAATGCTTTTATAGGTAGTATTAGCTCGTCAGCTTTCCGAGCGCATAATGAACATAGAGAGGAATATCCTCATTCAATTTCTTCCTATTCCTTTGCGAATCTCTTCAAATGTTGGTACTTCAATTCTGTGAGAATAATCTTCCCAGAATTTTCTGAACTTGTAGAAGTACATCCCAATCTCGAGCGGGTCTCCAAAAAGAACCTCGAAATTCCCAAGAAGCGATCCTTTGATGATTAATGGTAGCATTTCAAAGATTTGTATGTCGTACTTCTGAGGGGCATTTCCAGATGCCTCTATTCGTGTATGGAAATTCTTCTCTCTATCCAACTCTCTAGTTATAATTGCAACATCAATATCTGATATGGGTCCGGACTCACCAGTTACATAAGATCCAAAGAGAATCACCTCTCG
>JARGGA010000697.1 GCA_029210805.1 Candidatus Thorarchaeota archaeon | reverse complement strand
CATGATAGTGGGTCTGCTACGGTGTTTTCCAATTCGTTTCCTCCAACTGCAACATCGACTCGGACGTATGAATTCTAAATCTGATTGAGAAGTATCTCTGCAACAAATCCTGGAATCGCTGAACATTGGCTGAAGAATCGAAGCCTTTTGCATTAACCGCCATCCTCTCTACGATGTCGGGACTAAACCCTCGTTTCATGGCGATATTCCAGAATGTTGCTTCAACTTCATTTGCTGTGGCGAATACAAAATCACACGTGTTCTCTACTAAATTCCTTAGCATTCGCACCGCATCCCGGGGGAGGTGAGGAATTTCAGATGCACGTGTAGATGTGGGGATATAGAGCTGCAACCCCTCATCGCTATCTAGGTAGACCTTGCTTGGGACTCCTCTCGTTCCACGCATGGTTTCTAAAAATGATAGAATTGTAGGGAGCTGTGGTAGTATTGGTTTATCCATATCTCTCCAATTGATGGATGTCAATACGAACAATTCAGGATCGGGATCTTGCTCAGCCATCTGAATTACAGTTATCCTGGTAGGTGTGTGACGAAGAATCAGATTGACAAGAGCAATTGAATTCCTATTCGGCGTACCTTGGGGAATTTGTAAATATCCAGCACTTGCACTCATCTTGCAACACCTTCTCCGTTTACTGTGAGTCTACCGTTCTCTTCAATGAGCGCACCCTCCTGTTTCAAAACACTGACAAAATGGGATGCACGTTCCAAGTCAATGCCAGCGTCTGTGCACTCGCGCATAACATCAGATATGGCGGCGGGACGCCCTCTGTTGTTATCGATTATCGATTCAACAATATTGAGCACCCTCCTCTTGAGTCCCAATCCTCTTGATGATCCTACCTTTGGTGTTTCCAAGCGGGAGGTCATAAGAAGGTCAGTTAGTATCTCCTTAGCTTCATTAACAGTAACCGCATAGATGGTTCCTCTTTCGTGCAAAACCAATTCGTTACATAGACTGCATCTAGCCTCTTCATTTTCATTCTCAACGGGAACGAAACCTGAATTCCTG
>JARGGA010000438.1 GCA_029210805.1 Candidatus Thorarchaeota archaeon | reverse complement strand
GCTACTTCGCCATGGATAATCTGACAATAATAGACCCGATGACATGGTCAATTCTGCTCTTCATGATTCCGTTGGCAATGATGATTCTTGCGGGAGTTCTTGGACATCATTTCAGAAAGCGGATTAAGGGAGGACTCGAAGGCTTTGCTTTCTGGGTGGGATCACTAGTTACTCTTGCCATTTGGTACATCTTCCCCAATATGGATTTCATTTCTGATATCGCTCCGACTCCCACAAGATTTGGGGGAGCATTCTTCTACAGATTGATCCTGCTATTATATCCCCCCGGAGCAGAAGATTTTGTCTTCCGCATAGCAAACCAGCTCGTAATAGCTCTGCCACTTTTCGTTTCAGTCACGTTGTTCATTCTTTACTATCTTGATTTTAGCGATAAATGGGAGGATGAACAAGGGATTGAATCGAGTCCTCTGATCAATATTAAAAGCAACGATATTCGCGATACTATAGTGTTGTTCGTTGGTGGGTTAGTAGCTTCTATTCTTGGGGTAATCGTTCTTTCTTTGTTTATTTCTCCATATGACCTCTACTGGACAATGTATGGTCTGATTTCAGAAATTGGGAATCCTGATGGATTAGAGCTCGTTTTAGCTCAAAGCGTTTCCTATTTTGTTATAGTCGCTGAACACAATATTATCAGGACTTTCTTGATGTTGGTTGCAGGTCCACTCATGTGGATTGCGATTTTATGGTTTGCAACCATTCAGAAGAAATCCAAAAACGAAAGGAATATTGGAATATCCGTACTTGTACTCACAGCTATAGCGGGAGTTGCTTCATTCGTTTGGACAATTATGGATATGAACGCGGGAGTCTTCATTCCTGCACAGATTGAAGGCGATCCTTTTTGGCCATGGACATTTGCTGCACAACTCGGATTACGAGCTGGAATACTCTTTGGGATACTATTTGGACTATATCTGCTGATTTTTCTGGTCAATCGATTTGGGCGTGGTTCTGCAGGAGGCTGGTGGTTGCCACCTCTAGTTACTATCTTTGCAATAGAATACTTCGTCTATGACGATCAATTCACGATAATCGCGCTCATCATTCTGCCCATGATTTTAGCAGTGGCGTACCAATTCTACGAAACCTACCTGAAGGGTGGGAAAGAACCCGCTGTAGATACAATAAGTAACTACCCAGAGGATGAGAGAGATGGAGAAACAATAAGTAACTACCCAGAGGATGATTCGGAAAGGAGTGACGAAAGAAAACAAGACGATTTCCTCATACTCTATATCAAAATGGGTCTACTCTCATTAGCACTTGCAGAGGTACTCTCTACAGCTCTTTGGGTTGCTGGAATGGGAACTGCTCTAGCTCTTGCAGGTGGAAATGGTCTGGTTTACGTGATGTCTATCCTTCCCCACGGTGTCATCGAAATTCCCGCTTTTCTCTTTGCAGCTGCAGTCGCATTACGAATTGCTAGGGATCTTGGTGATGATATTTCAGATGAGAAGTGGGATACACTGCCTGACAAAGCTCAGACTCTACTTGGTGATAGAAAGCTTTGGAGAACGTACCTTTTCATAATGTTCTTCCTGCTACTTGCAGCACTTGTCGAGGAAAATATCACCAAATGGATCGTGGATATTGCCCTCCACTGGTAATTGCACACTCAATTTGACACGACAGTGACGTCGTGTCACCCTTTTTCTTTGCGCATTTTCGATAAATCGTACTCGGTATGTGCACTAATTCCTTATATTACAATCAAACGGAATATGAATTGCAAATTCAATTTGCGCGCCGGCTGTTTCATCGTATGATGTCAATAAGTCGCCACACCGCATCTTATCTGTATCAGAAAATGGGGACCTTGGCGCGCAAGCGGAGATAATTAAAATGCAACTAAGAGAAACCCGACGCACATTCCTCTCAGTTGTTGCTGTTATACTATTCATGTTTTCAATGGTTTCTGCAGGAAATGCAGTAACCCTACCAAACACGATACCTGACGCTAGTCCGAGTGTTATTACTCATTCTGAACCACAGCTGGCGCAAAGTGGAGGCGATTCAGGTACTTGGGCATATTGGGAACAGGAAACCAACACAACAAGTGATGAGTGGACGTGGGAGAACAAGAATTGGCTATTTGGACCAAGTCCAAGTTTTGAGATATTCCATGAGAATGGTTCTCTCCTTACTGCTGATAGCTATGCAGAAATCAATGAGATAATCAATGTCTTTGTTACCGTTCCCAAGGATATACTTCAGGGGAACAACATTGGTTCAGTGAGGTTCAACGGCTGGTATATGACCGCTGATTGGAATTACTCCGCCAATTTTGATTTCAGCTATGAAAACTGGGAATACTCATATGAGTCATGGAATGCTTGGAGCAGTCAGTGGAATTCCACTGAAACTGAGAGTGGACCACCACTACCAAGTTTTATTGACATAATTCCAGCTGAGTGTTCGAATAGTACCGATGCAAACAATTACTACTACACCTTTGCAGTAAGATTCACTGCAGATACTCCTCTTGGTCTTTATCAGGTCAATATGGACATTCAAGATAGTGAGAACAATTGGATTGGTTCATACAACTTTGGCACTGGATATGAATTCCAAGGAATTGCCGTAGGAATGGACCCTGACGATGCCTGGAGTTACTCATATGGTGGTAGTTACACCCTTGAGAAGCTCGATATGGATGGCGACACTCTCTACTCAGTAAGCAGAGGTACTGATTTCACTATGCGATACAACATTACCGGTGATGAACCCCAATGGGTTAAGCTTGGTTTTAATATGCCTGGAGGTATTCAGATTCCGGTAAACAGAACTGGATGGCACCAAGTCATAAAGACCACTTCTGGCGGTTGGATCTACAATGCATCTCTAGGAACTTATGTCTGGGATGCTCTAGTAGAAGTAACTGCCATGGAAGAAGTCTATGGTACATACCTTGACTTTGAGTGGACTGACTTTGGTACATACACAGAAGTCAATTTCACATATCTATGGGAAGAGTGGAATGATGTGAGTATGACCTGGGAGAAGTCTCTGGTTGAGCAAACCC
>JARGGA010000437.1 GCA_029210805.1 Candidatus Thorarchaeota archaeon | reverse complement strand
GCCAGATACAAAACCTCCCTAAGACACATTTGTAGGAATTCATATATGAGCTGACATTAACTCGACCCAAGGTGGTCTTGTGGGTCTTTGGAATACAGTAGAAACAGAGAATATTTTCCAACACATTTTGCAAACTGAGGGTGAGAAACATCCCCTATACAGTCCCGAGAAGATGGAAGAGTGTGCAGATTACATCTTGGCCGAACTCAAGTCCTATGGATTGGCTACGAATATTCATGAGTTCAAGGTTGATGATTTTGATTACACATTCAGAAATATTGAGGGGTTCATTGGTGAGGGCGATGGTCCAGAACTCCTTATTGTTTCACATTATGATACAGTACGACATGCTCCTGGTGCAAACGACAATGGCAGCGCGATTGCTGTGATGCTTGAAGCAGCACGCATACTAGCCAAGGCTGACCTTAAGGGAAACGTCAGGTTTGTGAGTTTCAATCTGGAGGAAGGAAATCCCGCAAGAGGTAAAGAGTTTACAAAAATCGCACGCTCTTATGGTGTAGAGGATGAACAAGGACGGTATGTTTCTTGGCACGCAACTAAGATAATGAGAAAATATTTTGCAACTGTTAGCAGATTGGCGACTTCAGGTACTACCCCCGAACTAGCTGGGTCGATGGCAATTTCTGAGATGAAGGATGACCTGCAGGAAAATGAGATCGCTCTTTTGAGAGAGTACGAACTGCTGTTCAAAGGAATCACTTCCACCAATTGGCCCGGCCGTACAGCTTTGATGGGAAGCAGTGCTTGGGTCGAACAGGTGGTTCTGAACAAGAAGGAAATCATGGGAGTCCTATGCCTTGAAACTATGGGCTCTATTTCAAAGGAAACGAATTCTCAGAAGTTACCGGAACAACTGGACACAAGATTGTTTGAAAGCTTTGGAACTCAGGAAGATTTGACTGTAGGTGACTTTCTAGCTGTGATTGCTGATGGGAATTCAAAGAGTCTTGCAACGTCATTCTGTGAGATGTGCCAAGATGATTCTATCACACTTCCTTATGCTTGCCTGAAAGCAGACTTTGGCTACGAGCAAGCAGCTCACGCAATGCCAGATATACTTCGATCCGATCACGCTCCTTTCTGGAGGGCGAATATACCTGCATTGCTGCTCACTGATACTGCAAACTTCCGGTATCCCTACTACCATACCCCTGCTGATACCATTGACAAGCTGGATTTTGACTTTTTGGCAAAGATATGCAAAGCAACTATTGCAACCGCCATCAATCTATGTAGCTAACTGTAAGAAGAGCTTGAAAGAAGTGCCAGTATGAGTGATGAAAAGCTGAAGAGTGTCAAAGATACCGTGAACATTGGTTCAATCGGGAAGAACATTGAGACGACGATCAAACCCGGCCATAATGAAAAATAGCCAACCATACCTGCTACGTACATAACTGGCCAGAGACTTCCAAGCCTAGTTTTTCCAGAAGGCAACTCGGAACGATTATTCATCCTCATCCCAAACCCACCAATGATCGATCCCATTATCGGCGGTCCAAATCCTCCTCCAATCAGGAGTAGCAATAAGGAGATGATAATTAGGATCAATCCCCCCTTCCTCCTCTCTACATACTTTACTGCCCAGAGTATGAAGATGATTGAAACAATAACAGTAACTATCCCCGAAAGGAGAAAATTGGGAATAATGGTCATAGCTGGCTCCCCAGCAAGAATCTCGTAAGCCTCGATATTTGGCCAAGATTCAATGACCAGTCCATCTGTTGGTATATTGCCTTGTAGTATTTCTCCAACACCGTGTTCTAAGCCGGCCATGCCTACAATGGCACCAAAGGTTGAAACAGTCAATCGTGTTTCTCTCTTCATCTCTCTCCCTCCCTGCTAAGCATGTACAACCTACGACCTACTAAGATATGCCAAATCATTAGAAACAACCCTGCAGCGGAAACGAAAAGGACGCTAATGTCTGGTAGGATTACAAAGGCAACGAAATATGTGAAATCACACATGTTTGCAAGAATTCCAGCATATGCAGTTGTTCTACTGAAGATATCACCATCCAACATAATAATTGAAACAATCAAGCCTGCAACTGCCATGAGAAGGAGGCTGGCTAATACACCGGTGCCTCGAGAGTTGGCAAGTATTGCTTCTCCTGTTGCCAATAGAGCTGCTCTCTCAGTATCAATTACTGTTGCTGCATATTGGTCACTAAGAGATAGCATTGAGAACGCAGTATTCGATGTGATGTAGGTGGTAATTCCAATGAATCCAGTGAAGAGTGCCACTAGCATTCGACTGCCTTTCGCTTGTCTATACAGGATGTAAATGGTTAGCAGCATCAGGCCAACAAGCAAGTAGTTTACAATATCCAATACACCTAAGAAGGCCAATCCCAGAATTCTGTCTTCTTGAAATAATGTGAACCACTCCAAGGTTGTGGAGGGAGGTAGGATTCCACCAAAGAGAGAGACCTCTGCTCCAAGGTTCCTTCTGAAAAGTACTCCTGCAAGTAGTGCCGCAACACCTCCAATTTTCATGATGATTTTCCAATCTCTAGATCTCTCAGCTAGAGGAGATTGTTCTTCAAATTCTGTTTTGCTAATCATATCTGTAGTCACGTGAGATACTTTGTCCATCAGGAGATTAGTTTTATTTGACACAGATGCTTAGAATTAAGCATCCGTAGGAAGATAGACTCAACGGTGATACACTCGTGGAAGATGATGATGGCATTGAGAAGATGTTCTTCGAACTTGCAAGCGCAAATAGACTTGGAATACTGAATGAACTGAAGACATCAACACACAAGATGCAATCTATAGCTCGCAAACTGAATGTGAGCCCTACTGAGGCTCTGAGGCAGCTCCAACGACTAAGTGATGCAGGACTTGTCCACAGACAGCCCGATGGCGCATATGCTACCTCCCACTTTGGGAAACTAGTTCTACAGTTATCTTCATCGATAGATTTCATCGCACGACATCGTGAATACTTCTCCACACATGATATTCTGAAACTACCTCCGCAATTCGTGAACCGGATTGGTGAGTTATCAAAAGCAGATCTCATCATG
>JARGGA010000436.1 GCA_029210805.1 Candidatus Thorarchaeota archaeon | reverse complement strand
GAAGGCGCAGAGGGAATATCAGGCGAAAGATTTGCAGATGACGTACTTATCGGAAAGAGTTCATGTGTTCCTTGTCCAATAGGCTGTATCCATCATGCACAGCTTCGTGTCCAGTTCGACCCAAAGCATCGAGATTATGGTACAATATTCGTTCCTTACGATTATGAATTGATCTTTGCATTTGGCTCGAATCTTGGGGTTGGGTCAACGGAAGGAGTGCTCCAGCTCATTGAGAGGGCAGATATCAGGGGATTGGATGCAATGAGTGCAGGAGTCGTTCTTGGGTGGATTACTGAAGCGTATAACAAGGGACTGGTGACCATAGAAGATCTCGGTAATCTTGTACCACGCTGGGGGGATGTGGATGTGTATCTAAAGATGCTCGATCGTATCACAAGTCTTTCGAACGAGTTCTATAAGATTGCTAGCCAAGGAGTCAAATCCCTCGCGGAAATGTATGGAGGTATGGAATTCGCAGTTCATTTCCAAGGGAACGAAGCTTCTGGCTATCACACAGGACCTGCGAATATTGTGGGGCATATGATTGGGATACGACACAGCCACTTGGATAACGCTGGATATAGCATAGATCAGAAAGCGTTGGCGAAGTCAATGACGAGTAAAGAGATTGGAAAAATGATTGCCGATGAAGACTCTTGGCGTACAGTGCTAAATTCATTGGTAATCTGTCTCTTCGCAAGGCCAGTATTCACACCAGATGTTGTTCTGAGTGCCCTCAAAACATTGGGTGAGGAACGCAATGTGGAAGAATTGAACCGAATAGGAGAAGAAGTGTTCCATATCAGGATGCGATTCAAGACTCAGGAGGGTTTCAATCTTGAAAAACTGAATCCACCTCATCGTTTGTTAGAACGGCTCTCCCCCCACGGAAGAGTGGAAAAGACTGCGATTGATGAAATCCTTCTCTCTTGGAGAGAAGTACACAAGTTATGAGTCAATTCTTGAACTATGGCATAAATATGGTGGGCGAGATTCGAACTCGCGATTCTTGCTGATCTAATCTGTGATGTGCAGGTTTCATAAGTATATCTTCTGCCATACTTATGCGTCCAGACTAACATTTCAATGGTATGGAGGATTCTAAGAGAGAGGGAATATGATGCCAGTATCAGAAACGACTAAAGAAAAGATCATGGCAAAGGTTGACAGTTGGAAGCGGCAGATACTGGCAGAAGTTCCCCCTATGGGGAGTTTCAATGACCTCGATTTGAGAGAATTTTCCATTGTCCACCATCGAAGAAACTGGACCAGTGGTAATCCACCAAAGGTATCATTGACTGCGCAGGTTATCAAAAACGACATGGAAGGCATAGACCTCGTTATTCTCAGCTATCCCACAATTTGGAACGCAAATGATTTGAAAGAAATGCTATTTCATAACAAGGAAATTGCTGTCTTTGATAAGCGGGGACTATGCTTCAAGGTGGTGCTACCTCACTTTGTCTTGCTGAACAGCTATGGTGATATTGCAACTTTGATCAATACCGCAGAGGGACGTCGATTCTATATTGATGCCTATCATCACGGGTCAAAAGAAAAGGCACCCAAGATTGATTTTCTTCACAAGTGGCCTAAGTTGGTCGTAAGAGATGATGAAAGAATCCGATGGGTCGCAGAACGGTTTTTCAATTTTCAGCTGTTCGTTCAAAACATGAAAGGGGAAGTGTCAGTTTTTGCACCGCAACTACCGCTTTGGAAACGACTCATCAGGTTCGATAACATAGGACCAAAGATGAAACTGGATGTTACAGTGAAGGAGGACATTCCTAAAGAGATTGTTTTGTTCTTAGCAGCATTGAGTGTGTAAATACAAAACTCGTCAGTGAATGAATAAAAGGATGCCATGGATTGATTACCTTGGAGTGATGGTGGACCGGCCGAGATGAAGTGAGTAATCTGCATAATTCTACTCATCTCCATCATGATGTTTCGTGTGCTTCTAGAAGTTTAGAGAGCAATGTCCATGCAAGCAATAGTCCACCCAGGGAGAATATCAATCCAGTAATTATGCCAAGATACCGAGAGAACGAGTCAGTGAATCCAATTATGAAAGCATAGATAGCGGGACTCACACCGACTATGTACATTACGTATTGAAACCAATTCGTGTGGGGTTTTCTAGGGGAAGATCACACTAATTCGAGGGTTATCAATGCAAGATAGACAAAAAAACTGAAGATACTATTTTTAATATCTCTATTTTCTATTCCATTAATGCTCCCTGTTGTTTCAACAGCTCAAGCAAACGTGGAACTAGTAGAATCGGTTAATTTGGCATATTACCAAAATACTCCGTTTGATGAAGATAGAATAGTGAAATATGATTCAAGTGGCGTTTTCACAACACTAGATGCTTCAAAAACAGATGGGGACTGTGAAATTCTGGGAACTACAGGATATCCATGGACACCTGGGACCTATCAAGCTTTTGCCTATGTCGAAGTTGAAGTAAGCACTGCGCTAAGTGGTCGAAAGCTTAAGGTTGGTTTCTCGGGATGTTTATCATATAAGATATGGGCAGGTATTTGGGGAGATGCTGATATTTTTGTTCGCGTTTCTCTCATGTCATCCAGAGAAACCGAATTAGATACGCATCAAGTATGGACAAAACATGTAGACGGAAGTTGGGCTGGCGAATCTGAAAGTGGGAGTATAGCCCCTTGGGTTTATTCAACCACATATAAGATGGATGAGGAATTTACGTTACAGCCAAATCAGACATACTATGCCGCTGTTCTTTTACTCGTCTACTTGGACTCAAACGCATACTGTCGTTCATCATCAGGTAATGATGCGACATATCTTGATGTAAGTAGAATCTCATGGAGTTTCTACACGTAGACGATTTGAGGATATTGCTCTTTTTTTGGCAATATCCACATTCCTTTTTTCTTGGCTGTATGATGAATATGCGTGAATTGAATAGGTGCTTCTTTCTAGTCCGATTGCGATGAGTACTAACAGGTGTCAGTGTAGTTTCTTCGACAGACCGTTCATTGTAAGTTGCACGATCTTGGACACCAGAGTGAAGTGCTCCCAGAA
>JARGGA010000435.1 GCA_029210805.1 Candidatus Thorarchaeota archaeon | reverse complement strand
TACAGGTGGATTGGAAGATTGAATCACTTGACCGTTTATTTAATCCAACTTCAATTGCAGTCGTTGGGGCTTCAGACAAACCCGAACGTCTTGGAGCTCTGACACTCAAGGCGGTTGAAGACTATCAAGGTGATGTGTATCCGGTCAATCCAAGGATCACCAAAATCGGAAATATGCAATGCTACCCATCTATTACTGATATTCCTAACCAAGTTGACCTTGCTCTGATCTGTGTGCGAGGAGGACTCGTTCCTAAAGCGCTTGAGGACGCAGCTGATGCGGGAGTCAGAGCGGCAGTAATCTTCGCAGCTGGTTACAAAGAGCTAGGACCAAACGGAGAGAAGGAACAAAGAAAAATCAGGAATATTGTCGAGGATGCGCAAATCGCAGTTATTGGACCGAATTGCCTGGGAGCCGGGAATATCAATCGGAATCTCAATGCAACATTCTTCCCCCATCCTCTCCCAATGAGGAAAGGAGGAGTAGCTATTCTTAGTCAGAGTGGTGGAGTTTGCGGGATGATGCTCTATCGTGCAGTAGATGCAGATGTAGGGATATCGAAATTTGCGAGCGTTGGGAATCGAGTGAACATTGATTTTCATGACCTTCTCAGATATCTAAGACAGGACAAGGAAACAAAGGCACTCTGTCTATTCATTGAGGGTACAGAACAGGCAAGAGAAATGTATGAAGAGATGAAACTAACAACACCAGAGAAACCAGTTCTTGTTTTCAAAGTAGGAAAAACGCCAGCGGCAAGAAACGCTGCGCTTAGTCATACAGGAAGCCTTGCAGGCGAACCCCTGCTTTATTCTGCAGCAATCAAACAATCAGGAGGATTGGAAGTGGATAGCATCATGGATATGATGGATACAGCCAAGGTCCTTTCTATAACTTCCAAGCGTCCTCAGAACAATAGAGTTGCTATCATAACTCATACCCTAGGAATTGCTTTAGTAGCGGCTCAGACACTTGAAGAAGAAGGTGTTATCCTACCAACACCACCGGAAGAAATCCAATCCAAAATAGAGAATCTTCTTCAGATGCCTATGAGGATCCCGATAAACAACCCGATTGACCTTCTGGCAAAAGGTTGGGCGGAACCTGCAGTTTTTGCAGATGCATTTCGGTATACAATAGAGTGTGAAATCTTTGGTTCTATCATCACCGTTTTTGCCCCTAATTTTCAAGAGGGAATAGGAGGAGGAATGCCTATTGATGAAATCATTGAAGCATCAGCTCGAAGTGAGAAAATTGTCATTAGCATTCTAAGCTCACCAATAACAAGAATGCCGCTTGGGCAAAAAAAGCTTGAAAATGCAGGCATTCCTGTATTTGTTAGCCCACAACGTGCTGGAAGGGCTCTTGCAAACATTATTCGCCTTTCAAGATTGTGAGCATTCGCACAGAGTAAGTTACAAAGGGCAATAAGTATCACTGTGTATCGTGTATTTCGTAAGTTGGCATTCTCAATAAATTATATCTACTTAGATACAGTAAGAATATAAAGTGCATTTGAACAATATTGGAACTTGGTGAGAGTGTATATCCCGCCTCACGATAGGTGACTGATGTGAAGAAACAAGTCCGTTATGGAATCGTAATAGCTTCTGCGGCATTAGTTCTGATCCTTATTGCCACGTCTGCTCTAGCATTCCCTAGTCAGAATGGTGCATGTACAGCTTCAGGCTGTCATGATAGCAGTACAGGAATGACAATATCCGCTTCAGAAACTACAATCAATGTTGAACCAGATACAGCATTTAGTGTCAATATACAAGTCCAAGGAGTATCGGGACAAAATGCCCTACTGCTAAAATTCCCATCTGGAGTGGCAGATAATGCCCTCTTTGATTATGGGAGTCTTGGTGCAGAAGGCGCAGTAGACGATGGAGATGCAGCAGATAAAGATGCAGATACTGATCAAATCGAAGTAGACTACGGCATTACCGCTCCTACAGCTCCTGGGTCATATACATTGCATGCATTTGCCGCCCAGCATACACCAAATGCAATAAGTGTGGAAATCACTGTTGTCGTTACAGCACCTGCGGGTCCAGGTCCAGCTTTTGCACTCATCAATGGAACGCCAAAGGTTCCCCTTGATACAGAAACAGTATCGCTGACTGCTAACATTACTTCTGAAGTTGACATTAGTGAGGTTACACTACAATATAGTACAGATAACCGATCTACCTGGACAAACCAAACTATGACTTCGTCAAATGGTTTGTATATTGGAACTATTCCAGCATTCCCGTTAGACACACATGTCGTATACAGAATTGTAGCAGTTGATATCGATGGTGAAGAATCAATATCTTGGGACAGTGAATATATTGTTTCATTGCCGCCTGCGGAACCGCTTCCACAATTGCATTATGGATGGCTTCTTGGTGCGCCAGCTATATTGTTGGCATATATAGGTACGGCCATGGAATACTATGATGAGGAGAAATATACTCGTGTTCATGGCATTATGTTGAGCCTTGCGTATATTCTAACCAGCATCAATGTCGGGTGGCTTTTCCTTGAAGACCCATCAGTCTGGAATGTGATGAATCCTGCGAATCTAATTAACCTCTCAAGTACGATTCTATTCATCCACTCTTGGCATGTTTGGCTAGGTATCATTAGCATGGTTTTAGGTACATTGGCATTTCTAACGCATATTGCAGGATGGAAAACATGTAATCTAGGATTGCCTGCAGTAGTGATTTGGACAATCTTAGGATTCACTGGAATGTACCTAGGGGTCTTCTTTACGGGGTGATAATATGACTGAGGAAAATGAAGTTGCCACTGAACCTGTCGTTGAAACAAAAGAGGAAACTAAAACCCCTGTCGCTTCGGAAGCGGATCAGGTTCTGGAGAAATTAGTGGGGGTTGTCGGAGTAGGAAATGCATCCGACATGGAACTCGAGCGAGTTGTATATAGCGGAGATCCATCAGCGCTTCCTCAATTCCATTATAGATGGAAAAGAAAGTATCTCGCAGACTACGTAGTGAGAGTGAAGTCTGTTGATGAGGTCAAGGATGTAGTTGCGATAGCAGTCTCCTAAAGAATAGC
>JARGGA010000434.1 GCA_029210805.1 Candidatus Thorarchaeota archaeon | reverse complement strand
CTCATATCAGAAAGCATGGCTCTTCCAATCTCTTCCACCTCTCGGTCGCGTTCAGCGGTTTCAGTCAAATATGAACCGCTAAAACCTGAAATTGCCATGGCTAAACTTGTTCCAACAGCGGCAATAAGTAACGTATTGAAAGTATCCATTGCATTCGCAGTAGTGAAAACAATAAGGCCACCAAGTACTAGACCAAGCATTGTGAGCGCACCATCAAAGGCGTTCATCGCAAGATACCTTCGCGCAATCTCTACACCCTTTGTAAGCTCCAATGCCCTCATCGTTCGTTCAATAAGCCCAGGTTCCTCAGATTGAAACTGAGGTTCTCGTTGGTTTTCTTCATCCGATTCGGTCAATAGACACCTTTGACTCCAGTAAGTGAATCTACGAAGTGGCGTCTTTGCTGATGTTATAAGTTCCATGGTTTGCATATGAAAATAATTACCTGCGTAGGAAGAATGATATCCTAGTTGTAGTGGATTGAAAAACATAGAATTTTCTTGATGACAAATGTGGTGGTTATATGGCAGCCTACGAAGATATGATGTCAAATTTCAAGGAACTAACTCTACTTGGTACCTCAGCAGGAGTGCTTTACTGGGATATGGAAACCCATATGCCTCCTCGTGGCGTTATGATGAGGAGTGAGCAATTAGGAGCGCTTTCAAAGGTAATTCATAGAATGGCCGTTGACCCTGCCAATGGAGAACTCCTCGACAAGGTGGAGAAAGATAAGGATACTCTTGATGAGGTAGGTAAGCGAAATCTCTACTTGATGAGAAAAGGATACAATGAACAAACGAAACTCCCTGAGAAGCTTGTTGGTGATTTATCACAGCAACAAGCAGTAGCAACTGAAATCTGGAAAAAGGCAAAGGCTGCAAACGATTGGAAGATGTTTCAACCGGAGCTTCAGAAACTGATAGATCTTAGTATCAATAGAGCGGAACTTCTGAAGGATATCAAAGGGACTTCAACAATATATGATACCATGATTGATGATTTCGAACCAATGATGACAGCTGATGAAATTTCCAAAGTCTTCGCAGAACTAAGAGACGGGCTTATTCCAATGACCAAGAAGTTTGCAGGACTAACTTCTAAAGTCGATACATCCTTTCTGAGCAGAGAAATTCCAGTAGATATCCAGCGTTTGATCGCAGATGACCTCTGCAAAATCGTAGGTTATGATACCGCATCTGAAAAGGCAGGTGGGAGAATCGATGAAGTCGAGCATCCATTTACTACTGGATACTATGACGACGTGAGAATTACTGTGAAATACCATACAAACAAGTTCGACTCAGCTCTCTTTGCGATTCTTCATGAAGCAGGTCATGCCCTATACGAGCAAAATCTGAACCAAGAATGGAAATACCAACCCCTTGGTGTGGCTGCAAGTTCAGGAATACATGAATCACAATCAAGATTTATAGAGAATATGATTGGACGAACACCAGAATTTTGGGAATTCTACCTACCTCGACTTAAAAAACTGACAGGAAATGCATTCTCTGACGTTTCACTCTCCAACTTTGGTCAGGCTATGAATTTAGTGACTCCATCCAAGATTCGAATCGAAGCTGATGAAGTGACATATTCATTGCACATAATTATCAGATTCGAAATCGAGCGAGACCTTTTCTCAGGAAAGATTCAAGTTTCCGAATTACCGGAGATATGGAATCAAAAATATGAGGAGTACCTTGGCTTAGATATCGAATCGGATACAGAAGGAGTTCTACAAGACACCCATTGGGGTAGTGGCCTATATGGTTACTTCCCGAGCTATGCATTAGGTAATGTGTTTGATGGAATGTGGTACGATCAAATGAACAAAGATATGCCAAACTGGATTGCAAATCTCGCCAAGGGTGAGATACTTGAACCAATTCAGTGGCACGTAAAGAATATTCACACTAGATCCAATCTGAATGATCCTGGAGACCTTACCAAGCTCGTAACAGGAAAAGAGCTTACTGCAAAACCATTCCTGCAGTATTTGGATGGCAAGTACTCAAAGCTATTTTCCTAATGTAGAAACAATGCCTATACGGATGTACTTGTTGCTCCGTGTAGGTACTCATATTTTTTTTGTGGCTTCATTGATACGAAATGCCAACTCTTTGAAAACCTCATCTAAATTGCTCTCTGCACTGATATCAGTAGGTGCAAATAGAATATCGAGTTGATTTGCCAGTTCTTCAACACAGGCGATTTCATCACTACTAAGACCTGGAGAAGTATCAACCATCATCATCATTGGAATTCTATGTCCAAGATGAGTATCAATGGATTCAACGAGAGGGGGAATATAGGACATAGCATCTGGTTTTCGGGGATTTGCAACAATCACTGCACCATCAAAGCGACGGAAGTAGTCTCGTGGTTCCATAACATTGTATAATTCCCAAACCCATGGACCATGGAGTTCGAGGTCAAGCTCGATGGTGGTCATAAAACCCACTGAAGAAAGCGTGATGAATTTGATCCATTCATCATGCGGCCAATCCTTAGATAGGGCCTCAACTGCCAATGTTCGTGGATTTGTTAGTTCTCGGTCAATAAGCCTAGTACAAATTGCGAATCCATATTCTTCATCCCCCGCAATAAGTACCTTGTAAGTATCACTAATCGAACTCACAAACCGTTCCTCCATTACAGCACAACTATTCTTGAGAACGGTAATTCATTATCTGAATTACTGAAAAGGGATTCGATTGGGAGTATTTGGAGCCCGAAGGCTCCTATACTCATTCAGGATTAACCTGTTACACTGAAACCATCGAAAACCAATGTTGGAACCGCAATTCCAAACGGAAGAGGTTCTACATTGGAACCGATACCAATTAGATTCTTGAAGCCCTCATAGAAGTTCCCAGCAATAGATACTGGCTCAATTGGATACTTCTTCTCTCCATTCTCAACAAGATATGCAGAGGAAGATCCAATTGAAAACTCACCAGTAGCTACGCTTGAATGGAAAATGCCTATTGGGAATCCATGAATCAAGATAGCCCGTCCATCCACTGAGGAGATAAGGTCTTCCTCGCTTTTTGTTCCAGGACTGACTTCTAGCCATTTTGTGGAA
>JARGGA010000433.1 GCA_029210805.1 Candidatus Thorarchaeota archaeon | reverse complement strand
AAGAGTCTGTTCTACATTCACACCCAATGCGAAAAGTGTAGCAATTGACTTAGCTCCAATCTCTGATTCAGGGACCTCGGTTTCAAAATCCTTGAATGTTGGAAGCCATTGAGATTCATCAAGCCAACCTCATACGCCTGTATATCCATCATCAAAAAGGAATTCGCGTTCTGCAGGACCTGCATAGGATTGAGTGGCCGTTTGCCAACCCGCCTTTTCATACCAGTAGGGCGTGTAAGTAACGTCCTCCTTATGGAATAGGAATTGAGTGTCATACCAACTCAAATCAGCTGAGTCAGTGTAAACATAAGTATGATTATTTTCAGCCCTATCGAAACTCTGTGTATGGGTAACCATAGAAGATGGCACATATGCCGCATCAACCATAACCAGAGTGGGACCGATTAGTAACACAAAAATCGATAATAATGACAGTAATTGTTTTGTCCCATAATACATTGGGAATCTCCACCTCTGGTCTAAAGAGGCATAGGAAGGATAAAACCTTTGTTCATATCTGGGAATTATAATAAATCCCATATTCTTAGCAGGCAAATAGAAAAAGAAGTGAGATGGGCCCAAAACAGGACCCATCAGCTTGGCAGATTAGATTCGGCCAGTCTTTCTTGCGTATACTGCTACTACAACGACAACTGCTACTATCGCGATGCCACCTACGACCAACAGAGGATCTATAACTAGAGGAGTAGATGTTGAACCAGCCCCGGTCTCTCCTCCAAAGTACTCAACTTGTGGCGCATAGACATAATCGTTGGTAACGAATGGAGTAATCAGCACATCCAGTCTTCCTTCCTCAACTTGTGTCCTGTCAATTTCAAAGACAAGAAGCATGTTGGGACTAATGCTACCGAATTGGAAGGATGCTTCAGATCCTGTTGAACCGGTGAGAAGGTCATTCAAGCTATCCCAAGTGAGGCGTTGCGACAGACCTTCAACATCCTGATATGCATATGCTGTGAAACTATCCACATCCTCCACGTAAACAGAGAAATTGAACCATGTATCCGCAGAACACGAAATCTCCATAACATAGCGTTCGTTGTTGTCACCAGGATCGCCTAGTGTAACATTGTTCCAGACTGGTGAAGATCCAACATTGACTTGGGAAGTTCCGTTAACGTAGGTATCGCCGTCTTCGTAGAAGGTCATCTCAAAGTCACATGTGTATTCATTGTACCAATCACTTACAAGGCCAGCAGTATTATTTTGGGCTTGGTAAGGTGCGAATGTGATTATAGCAAACTCGTCTGTAAACATCGAATAACTAGTACTTGATGTACCAAGTTCCCAAGAGGTCATATTTGCACCAAAAGCATGCCAGTATACACCATCCTGTCGAGTTCCTAGGGTGGTTGTCGCACCTCGAATTGAACCACCAAGATGGTTCAGAATATCCACATCAGTTGCTACAGTTACGTTATCATGAGTTGTCAAGGTCTGATTCATTCGATAGAAAGTCATAGGATCGGTGGCAACTCGCATACCAATTATGCTTCCAACGTCAACTGAAACTGCACCTTCGCCTTGAAGCACTGGTCCTAGATTGAAATTGTACCAACCTTCAGCATTTGAAGAGCCTGCATCTGCAAGAACCAGATAGTTGCCTGCTGGAATGTAGTAAGTAGTTGCACTTGAGAATGCAGAATTATCGCTGAGTGATATATCCCAGACTGCTTTGTTCCCATCTATAGTCCATAGTTCCCAATCAAACCCATCGCCGGTTTCTGTCGAGTTCACCTTGAGGACGGAATCCTGTCCGAGGTTTAGAGTGTATAGGAATTGCTTTTCAGCTGCCATGTGATTCTCAATGTAGAATATCTCATTGAGTGGAAGATCTGGTGCATATGCCATGCTATTTGTCAATACATACGATGTTTCATCCATTCCCAAGACAGTTAGGTAGTATGTCTCATTTGCAAATGACTGGTAATGGAATGCATCTGTATAGTATCCAAATCCATACATCCATGCATAATCAATCACCTGATCGTAATATGCATCACTTGTGACGAATATCCATGGTTCATACATATCTGTAGACAATGGAGTGATCTCTGGCAGATTGAAGAAACTTCGAACGATACCGGCTGTTGTTGAGTTTGTGCTTACTTTGTATGTTACTGCATGGGGAGCTTTTTCTCTGTGCACAACGCTACTATCTGCGCCAATGAAGACTTCACTTCCTTCGAGAACACCTTCAGCCATATCACCTAATGCAAGTGCCATCGGCTCGACACTCTCAAGCAGCAATTTCACTAATGCAGCATCGTTATCATAGTTGTAGTAATTGATATACACAAAGTACGTTCCGTTCCCGGTTGGTTTGAATGGCCAGACATCAATATTACCATCTCCAAGATACCATTCTGCAAGCCATCTACCGTCTGGATCAATGACACCAATACCAAATTCAACGTCGTCCTGATAGGAACCAATAGTCAGATGGAAGAATTCCTCATCTGTGACATTGAAAGACCCATAATATGACATGCCACTTTCCATCAGCAGTGTACTTTCTACACCGATTGATAGTGGGAAGACAACTCTCTGCTCATCCAGACCGAGAGAGTACTCATTAGTGGTATTCTCAAAAATGTAAAATTCATTCAGAGCATGACCAACGTCAAGCCAACCCCAGTTGGATTGTGTGAGTGAAGTTCCAATGTTTTCCCGTCTATATGCGGGTCCAGCATAAGAACCAGTTCCCCAGAACCATACTGTGCGTTCGTACGGGAATCGATCATAGTTCACATCTTCATCCTGATCAAGATACATGGGATTCTGATTCCAAGCATCTTTTCCTTCGAAAGAAACATAGGTATTCCCATTTGAATCTGAAACGAAATCATTTTGATAAACTTCAACTCTCATCGGCAACATAGCAGCCTGTGCAGAAACGATAAGAGGTCCTAGTAGCGTAATTAACGCGATAGTTGTGAGTAGTATTCTCTTCCCATATTTAACCATGGGCGCGCCACCTCTCTCGTACCAAACGTTCGGAAGGATAAAAACCTTTGTGAGTGCAGGGCTCTGTAGAATAATACAAGAATTCAGAGGCGAACTGGCCACGTCACATGATT
>JARGGA010000432.1 GCA_029210805.1 Candidatus Thorarchaeota archaeon | reverse complement strand
TTGATCATATCGCTCATTACAGAAGACTTTCTGCTAACACGATTCTCTCCAGTTGCAGAAGAAGCAACAATGAGTGGACGCATTGGAGAAGATCCATTTGATTATACCCGGATCAAATCAGTGGGCGTTACTGTAGGAGTTGGGGACTATGTTGCTCTATCTCTTCTATCTGCCCATGCGGTAGTATACTTTCCAATTCATGTTTGGATTATGTCTCTTATACTAGGGTTTACTGGTATTGCGATAAATGTGCTCGTACTAGCTCGAGAAGAAAAAATTCTTCCCGGAATCCCTGTCCCGGCGATTCTTGCAATATTCCCCTGGATAGTCCACCTTATCTCAATTGCATTTATCTGAAGAGGATAAAAGGATGCGTGAAGCGGAAGTAAGATATTCAGAAATTGTTGAAAAAGAAGTGAATCCCCATGATATCAGATACAAAACCTCAGAACATTCTTATTGTAGCCACTATAGTCATTGGTCTAATTAGCGGATTTGGCCTTGCTTCCAGTGCTGCATGGTATAGTGGAAGCTACTCAATTGTACGATACCTCGAAGTTGATATGACTGAGATTCGTGTGGGCAATTTTGGATTAGAGAATATGTCTCTGACTGTTACCTTCAAAGTTGAGGCACCTTCCATTCAAACCGGTGAAGCTCAGATAACTTTCTTTAGAATGGTTGTTTATCTAAATGGAGAATCGTTCAGTTATACCACTTTTCAAAGAAGTGTTCCTCTTGAATTGAGAACTGTAACTCCAGCATACAATCATACTTTTGGGGTAGGTTCAACGATACTTAGTGAAATAGATCGACAGATAATACTTGATGCATCAGCAGCTGAAGAATGGGTATTTAGTGTGGGCCTTACAGTCTTCTATGATATCTTTGAAAGCCCTGGAGATCAAGTGCGACAAATTGCATATAGTTACAATGGTACTCCACTAGGGGTTCCTCTCTAAGCCTGAGATAGAATCCTCTTTAGTCGTGCGATTCTTTCAACTGCGACAGCATCTACGCCTTGTTTGAGAGCAATTTCCATTGAAACCAGGTCGAGATGATAAATGTGCAGAAGAATCTCTTCCAGCTTTGAAGCGTTAGCATGGTTGAGATGAATAGAATCAACTCCTTCGTCGAAATATATCTCAGATGTCGCTTCAATCCGTTTTCTAATTCGTGGTGATTCGTGTTCGCTTCTGAGGAAAACTGGTAAAATGTCCTTGGATGCGAACCAACCCACACTCTCAATCTCGTTATGATTTGCCTCTGGAAGAATGGAATGAAATGAAGCTATCTTGGCGTTCTCGTTGATTTGACATTTGGCTCGATACGCAGCTGCTTGAAGATGGCCTGATCCAATGAATAGAGGTATTTTTCCACTGAGCCGCCTGGCTATCTGATTAGGTGATGAACCATTATCAGTCCACTCTTTTTTTCTATCAGCCAATTTCTTCCCTATTTGAATCAGATTAGTTCTATTCTGCCCAATCAGCGTTTCGATGAGCGGAAGCTCTACAGATAGAATGAGTGGGAGTGCAGCTCTTGGTTGAAAGCTGTCTGGGAGTCTACTAAATCTCTTGGGATCTGCCAAGTCCATCAATTTCCCTCCCGAAGATATAACAAATGGTATAATTCCTCTTTTGATTGCTTCAGCGAATGCCGAGAGCGTTTCTTCTGTATTTCCAGAATAACTCACAGCTATTACTGACCAATCAGAATCAACGTATTTTGGAAGAGCGTAATCTCTCACACATGTAATTGGGATTGGTGCCCTTTCACTATAGAGCCCCTTACATATCTCTCCCGCAATTGCAGAACCGCCCATTCCAAGAACGCATACACCTTTAGTTGTGTCTTTGGCAGATTCTATGGCATCAGTACTGGGATTTACTGCTCCAACCATCTGTGGAAATCCATTCACCATACTGCTCATGCTTGTTCTATCGATATTATCTATTGCCAAATCCGCATCGCTTCCAATTTGGGAGAAGAAACTACCTTAATGACAATTTCCCTATCTTCATGTGTCCATTGCGCCGCTACGCTTGTCCAGAGCAAAACATGTGTTTCACAGACGAATATCGAACTAGAATACGCCCTTTCACAATGAAATCACTCAACAATGTGCTAATCCAAACGTTCCCCCGCATTTCTTTTTTGATTATTTTCTTACAGAAGACTAATACGAAGGAATATCACAAAATCCAGATGAATACTCTATCATTGGAGGAAAAAAAATGGGCTTGATGAGAACTGCCGCTGTGAAAGGATTCATTCCACCAGGTAACAAAGTTATCGAACTCCGAGATAATCTGATGCGTCTTATGACTACAACAGCAACTGTTATGGAAGAGCGTTTTGGAGAGGAGGGTCTCCAGGCTGTTGCAGAAGTCTTTCGCCGACTAGGTACAGAAGATGCGGAAGCACTTCGAAGCCGGTTGGATTTGGGTGATACTCTCAAGGATGCACTTGACGCCTGGCTAGTAATTGGTCATGTTATGGGATCGAAAATAGTAACGACTTGGATTTCAGAAAACAGGGTGGAAACAGACCATCCTTTCTGTCCGCAGCATAAGGCGTTTACAAGCAAAGGCAAGTTGTATTGTGAATCTGTCTGTTGGCCTTATGTGGAGGCTGTAGCTACAGGAATTGCTAAAGGTGCGAAGATGGAGGTTCCAAAACCTGCAGACGACAAAACTGCATGCACCAAAGCAATCGTAATTTCCCCGAGTGAATGAGACTTGCATATCGAGCTTGAAACCTATTCTGGTGTGCTTAAAGGCGAAATTTCCAAAGGAAATAGAATGTCCACTAGAGGAGTTTTACTGCTTCATCCACATCCTCTCTATGGCGGGAATATGAACAACAATGTGATTCTGGCCATAGATGAGGTAATCAGAGAATTTGGGGTTTCAACTCTGAGATTTGATTTTAGAGGGCCGAATTCTAGCTTAGGTCAGTACGAAGGCCCAAGAGGGGCTGTAGAAGATGCATCAATAATGATTGAGTACATGAAGACCAAAATGGGTGTCAAAGACCTCGCAATCATCGGATATTCCTTTGGTGGTTCTGTCGCCTTGGGAGTTAGCACACATCATCTTCCGTCGTTTTTG
>JARGGA010000431.1 GCA_029210805.1 Candidatus Thorarchaeota archaeon | reverse complement strand
TCCTCCATATCCGGGCTCATATCCTGGAGTACCTGCAGTTAGACTATCACCAAAACCGAGAATTTTCAAAGCATCACTATCCATGAAGAGGGAGAGGCGTGAACCTCTCCGACTAGTTTAGAAGAACGAAGGTTGCGTTTCGCTCACACCGCTGGGGGATTTCATATCCTTGGTTTCTTCAACAGACAGGACTTCTACAAGTTCATACTTACGATTACCCATCTCGAGACCTTCACAGTATTCTGTAACAAGATATGGATTCTTCATTGGTCCATGTATCCTAGCAAATGGATGCATATCAGCATTAGGGTCAAGATTGACATTCCTCAGGAACGGTGGAATCATGCTCTCAATCAGTCCTTCTTTGGCGATTAGATCCAATGTGGCCTGCTCAATGGCAACAATGTCCCTACTTCCAAGAATTCCAATATCGTTTACAACATGTGGCATTCCAATTCCCCAACAATCGCATAGTGCAGTAATATCAATTGCAAAGTTCAGATAGAATCGCTTGTCATCATCAAATGTCTTCACGACTTCATTGGCAGCTCTAGCCATAAGTTCCTGGAATAGAGCGTAGTTCTCTTGTCTGAGGTTTAGACATCCTACTTCCTTATCTGCTTCCATGCAATCGAGGCACTGATTGCACATACCAAATGCGACACTCAAGGTATGCTTTTCCTCATCATACTTGATGTGTCCGTCGGGACACGCTTCAACTAGCTTCTTCGCATGTTCAGGTGTGCATTTGTCAGGGTCCCAGTACGGAATGCTTGCTTCAACACCGTGTATCTTTCTCCATCGGCTTGGACCGTGATAACCTCCAAGTGCGATATTCTTCACAGCTCCCCCATACCCACAAGAATTGTGCCCCTTAGCATGTGTTAAATCGATTAAAACATCAGCATCTCTCAGTGCACCAGCAAGTTCTAAACTATCTACAGAATGGAAGTTGAATTCCGTTTTCTGTGTGTAGCCATCCTTGACTCCTGCTACGGGTATCAGTGGGCATCCACAGGTCTCTGATGTATAACCACGCTCTGCAGCATTATAGACTGCCGTGGGATTATCTGTTATGAAGGGGAATCCTCCCGCCTTCTTCACAGCATTTACAACCCTTCTGATAAAGAAAACAGGTACGGTTTGGTAGCCATCTCTGAATCCTAGATGCATCTTGACAGCGACCTTGTCTTTTGGTTTGATTGTTGAGAAATCCAGAAGCTCAATGATTTTATCGAGCTTTGCCGCGATTGAAGCGAAAGCTCCTGAATTACCATGCTTTATTGAACCGAAATATACCTTCGAAGAATCTGAACTCATAACATCTACGTTACAAGGCTTTGAATAAAACAGTTCCTTTTTCCGGCTAACTAGCGCACACATTATAGGGAGGTTCAATTTAGGCTGGAATCGAGAGAATTGATTTGGAAGATGATAATTCGAAACCTGTTCCTATTTTGGACCAAGACGAAAAAGATCCTACCTTGATATTCGGGACTGCAAGTTTCCTTAATGATATAAGTTCGGACATGATTGCGCCTATTTGGCCAAATTTTCTGTATAGCTATTTGGGATTGAGCTTTCTTTTAGTAGGATTCATCGATGGGCTTGCTTTGACGCTAACCTCACTTTCAAAACTGGGAGCTGGCTATGCCTCTGATAGAACTGGACGAAGGAAGCCTTTCATTACAGGTGGCTACTTCCTTTCAATGATCTCAAGAATAGGTTTCGCACTTTCAACCGGATTCATAACTATCACCATTTCAAAAGCAATGGACCGCTTAGGCAAAATGCGAGGGCCTCCACGTGATGCGGTAGTGGCAAGTCATACTTCTGAAAAAACTCGAGGAAGAGCATTTGGCGTTTTGCGTGCAATGGACAGTGCAGGGGCTCTTGTAGGTGCAATAATTACTTTCTTTCTCTTCGCATATCTTGGATATATTGGAATTATCCTCCTCGCGACTGTTCCTGCCGCACTATCAGTAATTGTGATTATCGTATTAATTAAAGAAAAGCGAGGAAAGGATGTATTCAAAGGAGTTAGTTTCTCAGGATTGAATAAGAATCTGAAGCTCTTTTTTGTTGCTTCCACATTCTTTGCCATTGCAACTTTCAGTTATTCGTTTCTGATTCTATTTTCAAACGACTACTATACTCCATATCAAATACCGCTGTTATACATTCTTTTCACACTAACAGATGCTGTAAGTGCATACCCATTTGGCCGTGCCTCCGATAAGGTTGGTAGAAAACCTATATTGATTCTGGGTTTCTTATTTCTCGCAATGACCGCTGCATGGGCTCATATAGCTACAGATTGGCTAACTGTACTTCCTCTCTTCATTCTATTTGGACTATCTGCAGGAGCTTTAACACCTGTACAAACTACATTAGTTGCTGATCTAGTAGAAGAAGAAAGACGAGCGAGTCTTATTGGGGCGTTTCAGATGATTGTTGGAGTTGTTGCATTGCCAGCTGGTATTATCATAGGGTACCTCTGGGAAACCTTCGGAGCACTGGTTGCATTCGATTTTTCACTAATCCTCGCATTCATTGCGGCGCTATTCATGCTTTTGATCAGAATCCCAAAACCAAGTGATTCTGATCAATGACTACATAGCTGATTGACCGGCTGCTCTTCGTATGATATTACCTAATCCAAGACCACACAACATGTACCAGCCAAAATATGTCAATCCAAAGCCACTACCTTGGACATCGAATCCTATCCAATCCTGCAAGAACCAGAGTAGGTCTTGAGCGTTAAAAGGCACAATTGCAACAATACTAACACCATATATTGCCTGTAATAGTGAGAAGATTAGAAAGAAGGGTATATAGTATATCATCATTGGTTTGCATCTAGCCATCATCATTCCGCTCTGTAGGCGCATCATGCGAGATTGGCTATCCATTACCTCTTGTAGTTGCTGAGGGTCTTGCGACTTCCTAGCTTCGTTGAATTTGGATTGCCATTCTTTGACTTCTTCCATATCTTTCTTCAATTGTTCTTGATCCGTAAATCGATTTGTAGCCCAAATAGAAACCAAAGCAAGTAGAATGCTAACTCCAAGAATGAAGACAGTTGCATTTGGAATTGGTATCAAAGGTTCT
>JARGGA010000430.1 GCA_029210805.1 Candidatus Thorarchaeota archaeon | reverse complement strand
AACTACTTGTTCAAAGGGATACAAATTGGATACTACTAACCCGAACGGTAGGATATTCATTTCTTCTAGTTCGTTCTGATGGGCACTGGTTCCAAGAATACCACCCATAATCTTGGGGTGAAGAGTTTTGACTCGACCATCTAACATCTCTGGAAATTCGGTCAGGCTGGATACCGTCTTGACCTGAATCTCTGAAGACTCGAGTAGTTGAGCCGTATTGCCAGTGCTATAGAGCGTGAAATGGGGAGAGATGGCTTTGCAGAATTCGACTACACCTCTCTTGTCAAAGACACTGATAATTCCCTGACTCCTCTCCAATCGGCAACACCATCAAAGCTGGCGAATCGATTTCTCGCACGATACGAAGTCCAAATAAATTGATTGCTTCAAATTCCTACAGCCATATCTCTCGAGCATTGTCAAGGACGAACTGTTTTCCAATCGCGCCTTGACTTATTGCACCATCTTCAGCAACTTCTGGATCAGGAATATACTTCTCATAACGGAGGATGCCTGACATGGATATCTTCATTCCTACTTTATGTTCAACCCACCAGACAAGATATCGAATATATACCGGTTCCTGGTTAGGTAGTAGGATGATTGCTCCGCCCTTAGCATTTTCTGCGGTACCTTCTAGAGTGACTTCTTTGTCAATCCAATCATGTAGTGAGAATTCTGTCATTGTGGATGAAGTACTACTTCATCCATATCATTGTACTTCTGATAAATTCAGGTCCTATGTGAGAAGTACCAATAGCGACAAAGGATTATATTCTCCCTTGAATCCGATTTGATAGAGGATATTGACATGACGGAGTGGAAGGATGAAATTCTCAGACATATGTGGGAGCAGATGAAACTTGATGAGTGTCTAATTCATGATAGTTGGCTTTTTGACGGGGATTGGAATCAGAAAATCTATGCGTTTCCAAACGGTATTCAGGTTAAATGCAATCTAGGTTACAGTTCGAAGTCTTTTGCAGAATTGGAAATTGACGCAAGTATTGAACTAAAGCAAACACTACAAAACCTTCTTGATCAGAATATTGAGATCAAAACCAAAAAGAAGGACAAGAATAGAATCATAATCGAAATTAGTGTAAAATCAAACAAGGATTACATGTGGTTGCTTTGGGAGCTTTTCACCATTTGATAACCAGACGTAGTATTTCGAGGAACACTGGAAGCCGAATACTGCAAGATAGCGATTACAGCGTTTCCCATTCTCGTTTCAATACAGAGTACATGACTTCAGACCGAAACTTTCCTTTGAATCGGGTATTTTCACGAAGAATTCCTTCTTCGGTAAAACCTAGTCTTTTCAACATTTTTCGTGATTTCTCGTTAATAGAAATGTGTGAGCGTCAATTCTATTCAGTTCAAGTTCCTCGAAACCATATGAAATAACAGCCCTAAGCGCCTCACTCATCAAACCTTTGCCCCAGTAATCACGAAGAAGGTCATATCCAATTTCTCCTCTAGAATTGTGTTTGTCTAGTTCTTCATAGGTGCATATTCCAATGAATCGGTCATTCTCCTTCAAGACAACAGCCCATGCTAGACCAGTCCCTTTCTCGAAATAGGCCTGGAATTCTCCTATAATTTCTTCAGCATCCTTCAGAGTAGAAAGCGAGCCCATTCCGATTATGTCAGTTATCTCTTCATCAGAGAAATTCTGAAAAACGCCTTCTGCGTCCTGCAACCCTATTTCTCTGAGGATCAATCGTTTTGTTTCCAGTTGGGGGAATGTGCCGCTTGATTTCATTTTCCAGCCTCGTAGAAGAATTCCAATAGCATCTAAGTGTGTTTGAAAGCATTATAGGAGTTTGGTACACCGCCAGTTGGATTGTGGGCTAAAGATATGGATAGATACAAACACATCAAAAGTTTCAATACCATTCACCGTATCATCTATTCTTGAGGTAAGAGAGAAAATGGCGGAAACCACTGAATACAAAATTAATAGCTATGGCATTTTCCTGCAAAGAGAATTGAAGGATTTTAAACACCTTCTTCCTCACAAGGTGCATGTATCTGCAATCATTGGTTGTCATCCATCAGATACCACTGATTTCAAGAAGGCCTATTTCATATTCATTGAGGGAAAAGATATTCCGGATTTCAAGTATCCTGACCACATTAGGGATAATGATAGTGGCGAAAAATGTGCATATATTTTCAGATCGTCACAATACTACAAGGATTACGTAGACCTTCTAAGAAATGAGAAACCCATTGTCTTATGGTGGATCCCTGACAAAGACAAGTGGCAGCTGGCAACTGGACAAGCTGAACCTGTTGGTGAAGGGTCTGAGAAGAAATCTTACCCCTAAGATAGAAAGCAATGACGATTTCTAGATAGAATCTGCCTAGAAAGCTAATCTGATTATATACTGCTCACATCCAAATAGTGATTCAAATTCCCACAAACAGTAATTCGGATGGATATCAACCGAGAACAAAACCGTTCTACAAATTTCCGCAGTATGCAACACTAAGTCTGATTTTGACTCCAATCATTGCATATATCCTCGCTTTCTATGGATACATTCCATTTGACCCACTATATGCAGCACTTTCGGAATTTGCTTTTGCCATAGTGTACGTTGGATATAGGGGATATTACTGGACCCAGTATAGGAAAGATGAGAGGAAGCAACTGAAAGAAACACAAGAAGAAGACACTTTCGAATAATGCGCTCTGATAAAACGCTCATTCAAGTCAAACTGAAACTGAGTGTGTACGGTCACCATGAAATGAGATTTGCTTCGGTAACACCAAGCAGTGGCAAAACTGTTACTCCTACCAACATCTTCTTTCAATCTCCACAATATGGAATAGCTAATTGCAACAGATAATTGGGATTGCGAATATGACATGTTGAAAGAGTTCTTTCAATCTCCACAATATGGAATAGCTAATTGCAACCTACTCCTTCTTGAAGTCTGTGAGTTATCTCCTTCAACTTTCAATCTCCACAATATGGAATAGCTAATTGCAACCTTTTCAGAGAAGGGTTTAGACAAGTTAGCTAAAAGATCTTTCAATCTCCACAATATGGAATAGCTAATTGCAACTTGCAAATGAGAATCCCAGATTGTGGGGATTGAAATG
>JARGGA010000429.1 GCA_029210805.1 Candidatus Thorarchaeota archaeon | reverse complement strand
CGGGCTCTTTTCAACTGACTACAACCTAAGAACCCCAGATATCTCACTTGACTACTCTGGTATTGGCGTGGAAAAGGCAACGAACATCTTCTTGGTGGAAAGCATGTTGAAAGGGCGTCATGGTAAAGTGGAGCCCATTGACTACGTGATTGGAACTACTCCACTTCATCCTACAGGCACCAACTATGAAAACTGCGCACTGCTATCAGGTGCAAATAGTGGTGGAAAGACTACCACAATACAGACCCTTGCACAGGTAGCGACAATGGCACAAGCAGGCTTTCCCGTTCCTGCAGAGGCAGCACACCTTCGTGCATTTGAAGAAATCTACTTCTTCTACAAGAGCAGAGGAATGGTGAGTGCTGGAGCATTTGAAACTACCCTAAAGCAATTTGCTGATATTGTTGTATCAGAAAAAGCAAAACTTGCCCTATTCGATGAAGTAGAGGCAATAACGGAACCTGGTAGCGCCGCCAATGTGATTGCAGGACTCATTGAGATTCTTCAACGGGATACTAACAGTTGTACTGTTATCTGTAGTCACCTTGCGAAGGAGATACAAGAAGTAACAAAGGTGCCAGTCCGTATTGATGGAATCGAGGCTCGTGGCTTAGATGAAAATCTCGAGCTCATCGTGGACCGAACACCAAAATTCGGTGTTTTAGCTAGAAGCACCCCTGAGCTTATCGTTGAACGGCTGTCAAAGCTGTCCAGAGGAAAGAAGAAAGAGGTATACGACAAAATACTCGAGAATCTCAGTACAGTGAGGGCGAGCTGAATCTCTCAAGGATGTACTCCCAATGAAGGTTCTAGTCTTCGGGGACACCCATATTCCAAGTAGAAGGGACTCGATACCTGATGATTTCTTCAATCATATCGAGAAGACTGAATATGATTTAGCCTTAATCACTGGAGATTTAGTGCGTGAACAGGAGATGCGAGCTGCCCTCCCACCTTTACCCAGAAGCTTCATTGTTCGCGGGAATATGGATTACTCAACCAGCGCCTATAATTTTCATGAGCAGATTCAGATAGAATCCTTCGATGTGCTTCTTCTTCATGGTACACAGATTCGTCCTCGTGGGAATATTCATCAGCTATGGGAAGTGGCTGACAATATCGGAGCTCATGTGACAATCCATGGCCACACACATCAAGCGGCAATTGATCTGTATAACGACAAACTATTCCTCAACCCCGGTACTATCTCAGGGGCAACTGGAGGTTGGGGCGGGAGAACAGATGCTAGTTTCATCGAGCTGGATTCTTCTGAAAATGAATTGACAGTACATCTCTACCTGACTGACTGGAAAATAACCAAAACATCAGAAACTAAGTTCAGTCTCGAAAACACAGCAGTAAAGCGGATGTAATTTGGCTTAGCATCCGTCTGCAAATTGCCATGGGTCAGGACTTAGGAGTCGCACGTAGATTGCTTTCAGAATAGTTGCTGATATGTCCATGATTAGACTCTGAGTGGCTTGGCTCATATTTATTCCTACAGCCATGGACGCCTTTTCGATTTCCTCCTCGGGGAAAATATCCCGTGTGAATCTCAGGTTTTGCAGAAATCTTTGAATCACCGATACTACATCTGCAGGTTTTCCATTCTTGATCTTATCAAGAACATCAAGACAGCTCTTTCTCAAGCAGTCCGAAATAATGCCTTGTAGAGTATCAGCAAGATTCCTATTCGACGCGCAGGCAATACCTATTCCCATGAGAAGGATTCGTACTCTGTCGAGCAACACTCCAACATGCACGCCAACAATTTTCTTACTTCTCATTGAAGCTCGCCAATCATCATAACGTGCATTGACCTGCTCAAGAATTACCATATGATGAATCATTGTCTTGAGCTTATTCATAGGTATGAGTGGACACCATACTGCAAGTGAATCTCCCCCCCCATTCTCCGATGGATTCATGGTGTGTCCTATACTCCTTGGTCCAGATATTCAATCCCCAGCCGGTCTTTTCTTGCGCGTCGTCATTGGGGGATAGTGAAGCCCCTCGGAAATTGGTAATATTGCTTTCTTGTTGGTCTTTGGAATCGATTGCTAGGGGGATATAACCTACTGTGCGTTGTCAGATTACTCTATCAGTGCGGGGGACTCAGATTTAGAATGATGATGTGAAAACAATGCCTGTAAAGATTAAAATCGAAGTGATAGACATTCTGAATTCAGGGAAGTGCTCTTTGGGGCAGGAAATTGGCGTTGTCTATAGCTACCCTGAAGAAAGAGGAAAGATGTGTCCCAGCTCGTTTCACAGTCTTTATCCTTGGATTCTTGTAATGCAATCCGGAGGAAGGTTTTCTTGGATGGAAGATGATAGCATAACAGTTGGATGCCCTGACTACGAACACCAAGTTGTCTATAAAATAACTCGAACAATTGTTGATGGATAGTAGCAGTTATCACTATTAACCTCCCAATGGATTAAGTCAAAGATGGGGAATAGTAATGGATTTTGAATCACGATATACTATTAGCACAGAGGTAGAGTTCGAATCGCTCAAACTCGTGGATTTTTCAGAAATCATTGATAGTTGTACAGAAAAATGGCAGAATCGTACTCTAGTTCAGGTAAACGACAGTGTAGTCCGCCTCGGTGTGATTCAAGGAGAGTTTCACTGGCATAAACATGACGATGAAGATGAGTTCTTCTATGTAATCGAAGGAAAATTACTCATAGATGTTGGGGATGAAGCAATCGAGCTTCTTCCAAAGCAGGGATTTGCAATACCAAAAGGAGTAGAACACAGAACAAGAGCACCTCAAAGAACTGCAATTATGATGATTGCGAACGTGACAGTCAATCCAACTGGGGATTGATACAAAAAAGGAGGAAGGAGGCGAAAAACGCCTCCGGAATATTCTATTTCTTGACCTTGAGTACAATTGCTACTAGCGCAACAACTGCTACACCACCAATGATGAGCAATATTGTATTATCAGCAAGAACTGGCACACTGGAATCAGATGCAATACCAAGAATAGGGTCGTACACAAGAGTCTCATCATCAAAGTGTTCGAAGGTGAGATACACTGACTCACCAGCTTCAAGACCCACACCGTTCATTGTAAGTTGCACGATCTTGGACACCAGAGTGAAGTGCTCCCAGAA
>JARGGA010000428.1 GCA_029210805.1 Candidatus Thorarchaeota archaeon | reverse complement strand
CAACACTCTCAGGAGCTCCTGGATTGAGAACCTTGAAGAGTTTCATCTCAGCCTGGTCAAGAATGTCCTGACGCTTCTTCATACCTACAGCACCTGCAATTCTGACCGCATGTACATCAGGATCAAGACCCTCTAAATCAGCGGGTCGAAATACCATAGCTTCAACATAGCCTGATGGATGCAACCCTCTAACAGCCTTTGGAGTGCGGTAACCAGTTTCAACCATAGCAATTCGGCCTTTGTACTTTGCACGAGTTGCACTGTCGATTCCGCGAGGTTTCCTCCATCTATCGCTTACTCTCTTCCAACGATGGGCTTGGTCAGCTCTGAACCTAGGTTTGCGTTTCTTCATAGCTTCTGCTATTCTGAAGAGGCGTTCGTCGTAAGGTGCTTCCCTCTTTGCAAATGCAGGTTCAGCCTCCTTCTTTGGCTTAGGCTTCTTAGGAGCTGGTTTTGTTTCAACCTTTTTCTCCTTAGCAGGCTTCTTTTCAGCAACTTTCTTTTCAGCGGGTTTCTTTTCGGCAGTCTTTTTGGGTTTAGGAACTTCAGCCTTAGCCTCCTTCTTTGGTTTGGCCTTTGGCTCTGCCTTTTCATCCTTAGTCTTCGCGGCTGCTTTCTTTGGCTTGGCTTCTACCTTTGCGGGGGTTTCTGGAATGAGCGCTTTTGCTGATGCAATAATCTTCTCAGCACCAGCAACGCTTAGTCCATCTACCTTACTAGCCAGTTTTTCAGCATCGGCTTTGGATAAGGATACAGGTGTTTTAACACCAGCCTCTCGGAGTTTTTCCTCCATCTTTTCACCAATACCAGGTACATCGCCAAGTGTGGGCTTCTTAGACATTGTCTTGCCTCCTATACTATTGACTTAACTTCCTCGCCCTTACGCTTGCGAATGACGTAGATACCGTCTAGGAATACACGTCTGTCCTTGTCGCGAATCTTAGTGGCAAGTTGAATGTTAGCAGCGCTTTGCGACACATGTTCAATGTCGATACCGCTGATTATTACTTCGTCCTCTGTGGTTTTGATCTCTACATTGCCAATGAGTCGAGCAGATCGCTCTCCTCTCTCGCCAATGAAGTTCTTGATGAATACCTTTTCACCTCTGATATCAACAGACATCGGAAAGTGCGAGTACACTATCTTCATAGTGTATTCGTAGCCATGCAGAACTCCGACACACATATTTCGAGTGTGTGCGAGTACGGTTCCCACTAAGGCACGAGTCTTCTTTCTGGAGAATTCTGTGGAAGCAACAATTTCGTTGCCATCCTTTGAAATCTGAACGAGAGGCTCAGGAAAGGTCCTTGATAGTGTACCCTTTGGTCCACTAACATTGAGGGTTTTCGCTTCAACTGTGATTTCGCAGCCCTCGGGAATTTCGAACCTCTTTTCGTATTCTGCTTTCATTCTTAGATCTCCTTAGTATACATAGGCCAGTAGTCGCCCGCCTATGCCGCGGGTCTTGGCCTCATTATGAGTCATCACACCCATAGGAGTGGTGACAATCAATATTCCATAGTTGTAGGCTGGAAGGAAGCGTTTCTCATACTTCTCAAAACCGTCACGCCTGACTGGAAATCTTGGTTTGATTACGCCACATTTGTTTGTGCGACCCATCAATTGAATTCGAAACATTCCGGCTCGTCCGTCATCAACTCTTTCGAATTCACCAATATAGCCCTTGATCTGCATCACCTGCAGCACTCTTTCAATCAAGCTTGATGCTGGAGCGATAACAACCTCGGGCTTTCCTACAAGCTCACTGTTGTAGATACTTGCCATTGCATCAGCCAATGGATCTAGTAGTGTCATTTTTCTACCATCCTCCCTAGCTCATTTTCCGGAAGCCGAGCTTTACAGCTGTTTCTCTAAAACAGCGTCGGCACATGTTCAGGCCATATGATCGAATAATCGCTTGATGTGTGCCGCAGCGGACGCAAGTTCTGCTGCCTTTACCCATCTTCTTTCGACGTCGTGTTCGTTCTTTCTTAGCACTCATCTTAGATCACCTCAGAACAGATATGTCCGCTCGCGCTCCTTTTCGAGAATGTCTATCCCGAAAGTACTCTTCACGTAAACCATGCTTTCCTCAGGGGTGAGTCTATGCCTATAGGGCACCTTTGCTCTCTGTCTACGTCT
This sequence comes from Candidatus Thorarchaeota archaeon, assembly GCA_029210805.1. Taxonomy (GTDB): domain Archaea; phylum Asgardarchaeota; class Thorarchaeia; order Thorarchaeales; family Thorarchaeaceae; genus MP5-2226. The sequence continues at coordinate 1,001 of JARGGA010000428.1, read as the reverse complement.
GCGTTTAACCCGATAACCAGGCCTTTCGAGGCAGACGGTTATATTCATGCCCTGAATTCCTTTCTGTGGGTCGTACTTTACGTCTGGTATATTGATGTGTTCAGCTATACCAAATGCAAAGTTACCATCTTCATCCCAGTTCTTGATTAGCAAAACATCATCCTTCGCCTTCAGGACTTTTTCCAGAAATTCTCTGGCCTTCTTATGACGGAGGGTAACTCGAATCGCAATTGCTTCATGTCGGCGAATGCCAAAATCACGAACGGTTTGTTTTGCCCGTGACTGAACAGGTGTCTGCCCTGTCAGTTCCTCAAGAATTAATGCAGCACGATTGAGTGGTTCGCCACCGCCTGTGCACATATCCACAACGACCTTTGCAACAAAGGGCTGTCTCATCGGATATGCGTTCCAATCCTCAATGAAGAGCTGTTCATTGGGTAATGAAACTTCGTCACTCATCATGCGCTGCCTCCTACTGTACCAAGGCTGACCTTGGACGTTGCCTTGCCTAGAACAAACACATATTCAAGTGCAGTTTGGAATCGGTTTCCATCGGGATCCTCTACCGTAACTGTACTTGCGTGAGTGCCTATTCGTTTCTGAACTTCTATGACTTTTCCTTCCATCCCAACGTTACGTCCCTGTGTGACAATTGCATAAGCACCTTTGTCTAGAGAGATTGTTTCCATAAGTTGCTGTTCAGGTAAGGAAACAACAAGTGTATCGAGTGTATTGTAATCTGCGGCTTTTGCACCATCTGGGAGTAATATGTTTCTGCCATCGTGCAAAGTCAGTTGGACTTTTCCACCAGGAACCATCTGTTTCTTCTCAATTCGACCAAGTTTGAATTTAGACTCTGCTTCATCTATCTCAACAAGACGAAGTCCGCCACGTAGTTTGGGTAATAGTCGATACTTATCATTGGATGATTTTATCTCAACAACATCCATGACTCCTACCGGGTAACGGGTATCTCTTCTTGGTCTGCCATCTACATAAAC
>JARGGA010000427.1 GCA_029210805.1 Candidatus Thorarchaeota archaeon | reverse complement strand
CTGAGCCTGTGGTGAACCCTGCCGCCTCAAAACCACTATCTCCAGATACTGTTATTGCTGCAGTTACAGAATCCTTGATGATATTTGGCGATTCCACTTCGGGTTCTCTTGTGTTGTGTAGTCAGTTGTTTGCATTGCTAGCCCAATTACAAAGAAAAATGAAAGGGCTACCACTAATACGAGTTTTTCAGATTTCACTGGTGATGACTCCTAACCTCTCTCGTCCATGATAAAATAACTAATATCTATTGTGGATTCAAGAATGTAACTGGAACCACGAAACCAAACTGTTAAAGGTACGTCCTATCTCACGCGGAAAGCACTCAAGAGGCGATTTCCATGAGTGAATCTGAGACCATCGATATCGTTGTTGTTGGTGCTGGAATAATTGGTGTCGCAACCGCTTATTATCTTCAGAAGAACAATCCTGACAAGAGAATCCTTCTTCTTGATAGATACCTCGCGGCTGGTCAAGCAAATACTGCCATGAGTGCTGCGGCTGTTCGAAATATGTTTGCTTCTTCTACAAATCAGCTTCTCACAGATAGCACTGTGAAATTCATAGAGCATGTGCAAGAGGAATTAGGCTTCGAACTCCTCTTCGAGAAATGTGGTTATCTCTGGCTTTTGAGTGAGTTCCAGTTCAATAATGAAAGCGTTCAGATGTGGATGAAGCGAATGGAAAAATCAGGCATTCACTACAAGGTCTACAACAAACAACAACTCAAGGAAATGATGCCTGGACTCAATGTTGACTTTACTGGTAGCGAAGAAGCAGAGCTTATGAATCTAAAGGAAGTAGATTATGGTCTCTTCGGCGGCGACTGCGGTGTTCTTGACCCAACACGTTATGTTGAGTTCTACCTTGACGAATTCAAGAAGATGAGTAGCGTCAAACCACGATTTGGTGTTAATGTGAAATCTCTGATTCTAGAAGCTAATCCGAAGTTGGACCTTCCCGGGGAACCGTTTGTTTGGCAAGACAAGAATGTTACAGGCGTAAAGACCGACAAAGGTGAGATTCGTGCAGAATGTGTTGTTCTTGCAACTGGTGCCTGGGCCAACGAGCTTCTTGATCCAATTGGTATGGATAGTAAAACGAAATGCAAGAAACGACAGTTGTTCGTAGTGCATGGCGAAGATAATGAGGGTCTCAAAGAGATTCTGAACGCGAAGGGTTTCAATGAGCTGGGTATGTGCCCATTTGTAATCCTGCCAAGTGCTGGAGTCTACTTCAGACCACAAAAGCAAGAGCATGGATTCTGGATTGGATGCGGCGACAAATTGGGCCGGGCATACAAATACGTTCAGACTGATGAAGACCTTATTCCTGAAAGCGCATACTATGAGAACAGTATGTTTCCTGTTCTTTCAACCTATTTCCCGGCATTCGCATCAACTCGACCCATCAATAGCTGGGCTGGTGGTTACTGCTATTCTCCCGATGCTATTCCCTTGGTTTACTATGATTGTGGCGTTCTCGTTGTGAACGGCGCTAGTGGCTCAGGAATCATGAAAGCAGATGCAATGGGACGAATCGCTGATGCTCTCTATAGAGGAGAACCAGAAACTGAACTATTTGGTGGGAAGAAGATTCCATCTGAAACGCTTACAATTAAAAAGCGAAACGTGGAAGTTGAAAGCGTCGTTATTTAGTTTGCAACTCTATGGGTCATCTGGTCGAGCACACGACCTTAATTCGAAGTCCTGTCTTGCACGGAAAATCGACGTAATATTCCGAGCCAAATACTTCGGTGTGCGGGAATTTACAGAACTAAACAAGAGGTGAAAAGCATTGAGTGGTGAATCAAAAGAATATAGCTTCACAATCATGGCATTGGAGAGCGGAATTAAATACCCGGATCTTGAAAGCGCCCCAGATGAACCACTTCTTATCGAAATGATCGGCATTCAACCAGAATATTTCGGCGTGCTGTCTTCTAAGTTTGAAGTTGATTTAGAGGACCTACAAGACCTCTTGGATATGGATGAGCGGCCTCGTGTTCAGATTGAGGATAAATTCACTATGCTGGTTCTACGGGCGCCTATTGATCTCAATATCGAAAGCAGATCTTATTCCACTGCTCCTCTTGGTATTTTCACCAATGGTCGTGACATAATTACAATGCAGCATGATAGATTCCCACTACGAAAGAAAAGACTTAGAACCCTCATCAAAAGAAGTACAGCTGCGAGTGAGATTATATACAATCAATTGGAGATTGTCATTCACTCGTTTGAAACAGTTCTGGATATAATTGAGGATACGATACAGAAAACTGAAGAGACAATTCGTTCAGATATCTATCCATCTCACATGGACAAGTTTTTCCAACTTTCACGTGATGCGATTTTTGTAGATGCCGCTCTAAAGGGGAACATGAGAGTTTTGAGAGGGCTGAAACGGGTCAAACGGTTTGGGAAAATGATACTTGATGAAGATCGACTAGAAGAGCTTGAAGTTGATCTTCAACAACAGATTGAGCTGAGTATGATCTACAGAGAACTCATTGAAAATGCAATGGAGATTTTTGATAGTATTGTAGGGCATAACCTGAATACCGTCATGAAGACTCTTACAGCTGTTTCACTACTGGTTAGTGTTCCCACTTTGGTAGCCTCGATATATGGGATGAACGTTGGCCTACCTCTTGAAGGCGCCCCATTTGCTTTCATTGCCGTGCTTGCAGCAAGTTTCATGCTTACAGTACCGTTCTATCTTTATCTTAGACGGCGTGGCGTTCTCTAATTCGCATCGGAAACCATATCATCAGGAATACTGTTTGTTTGATTGAGGTTTTATCTTGGTATTCAAGAGTCTCGCAGAGTATCAGTATTGGGCAAATCAGCGTTACCGCGATGTCATCTTGGATATCACGAATAAGGATTACGAGAAACTTGTTGCTGGCAGAAGTATACAGGGAGTATCTTCTCACGTCGTTTCTGCACTCGCGACTTGTTTCATAGTCTTGGACCAATCTTCTGACAAAAGCGTATACGAATGGATTGAGAAAGCTGATAGAGCTGAACTTCTTATGCGATGGAAAGAACTAGACGAGGAGCTAAGCAGGATGCTCCAACAGATACCCCAGGGACAGATTACGGTATCGCATGTTTCCAAAGAACCAATCTGCATGGCCATCATGGATTTTCTTT
>JARGGA010000426.1 GCA_029210805.1 Candidatus Thorarchaeota archaeon | reverse complement strand
AGGTGGAATGTGCTGTACTGCATGGGATATCACAAGACGCGATCCAAAAGCAAAGGTTCTTGGTCCAATTTCCTGGCAGCTCCGATTCATTCGAAGTGGGCAAGCTGATGTTGTAGTTGTGGATGAGCAATGCGTGCGAACAGATGTTGTTTCAGAAGCCAAGAAAGTTGGTGCACCCGTTATTTCAACAAGTGATAAAGCTGTGATGGGTCTTCCTGATAGATCTGATGACCCTCCTGAAGAAATAATTGATGACCTCATCAAGGGCAAAATTCCTGGTGCATACATATCAGACCATTCAATTGTGGGAGAAGTTGCTACAAAAGTGGCATTGGCACTCAAACCAATTCGTGCTAAAAAGAAATACTTCCCAACCGAGAAGCAGATACAAAAGATGGCTCAAGACTGCACGAAGTGCATGGAATGTGTCAGGGCATGTCCCAATGATCAACCTGTGCAAGAAGCAGTTTTAGCCGCTCAGACCGGCAATATGGAGCCCCTTCGCGAAGTTTACCGAAATTGTATTGGTTGCGCTAGATGTGAATCTGCTTGTTCCAATGATTATACTCTTCACACATGGATGGCAGCAGTTTCCCAGGAAGAATGCAAGAATGAGAAATTTGTGGTTCGAACCGGTCGAGGTGCTGTTCAAGATACCGAGATTCGAAGAGTAGGACAACCCATTGTGTTCGGTGAGATACCTGGTGTCATTGCCCATGTTGGTTGTGCAAACTATCCCGGTGGAGGGAAGGATGTTCATGATATGGCAGAGGAATTTGCTAAGCGTCGATTCATCATTGTCACATCTGGATGTGCTGCAATCTCTGCAGGGCATGTTAAAGATGAAAATGGACAGTCCATCTATGAACGTCGAGATGGGTCATTTGACGCTGGTTCGGTTGTCAATGTAGGCTCATGTGTTTCGAACTCTCATATTGCAGGTGCAGCAATCAAGATTGCTGCAATATTTGCAAAGCGTAATTTGCGTGGTAATTATGCTGAGATTGCCGACTACATCCACCACCGAGTAGGTGCAGTTGGTATATCATGGGGTGCAATGTCACAGAAAGCCGCTTCAATTGCAGCTGGTTTCTGGAGACTCGGTGTTCCTGTAATCGTAGGCCCCCATGGCTCTAAATATCGGCGAATGCTTCTTGGAAATGTCGAGAATGAAAGAGATTGGACCGTCTGGGATGCACGAACAGGTGCACGGATGGTGACTGCACCCGGCCCAGAGCATCTCTTCTATGCTGCAGAAACTGTTTCTGAGGCTAATGTTCTCACAGCCAAGTTGTGTATCCGACCTAATGATACCGGTAAAGGCCGATCAATTAAACTCAGCCACTATATCGACATCCACGAAAATGCTTACGGATTCTTCCCAGAAGATGTTTGGAAATATATTCGTAGAGATTCTGATATCCCCATCACGCTCAAGGATAAAATCTTGACGCAGATGAAGGAGAACAAGTGGAAAGAGAGACCGACACCAGACCCAACCCTGCTCAAGGAGCAGATTCATGGAGGTGGTCAATAAAATGATGCAAGCAAAACCATGGCAGACGGGAGAGATTTGTGGTCCCGATTCTGCCAAGGCATTGACCAAGGCTGATGTTCTCAAACGAGATTTCAAGATGTGTAAGAAGCCCCTGCTCATTGTTGGATCAGAGGTCGTCAATGAGAAATACGGCAAGGGTACAATGGTAGATTATATCATCGAACTATCCAAAGCCGGAAAAATTCCAGTTATTGCAACTGGCGGTGCAATCAAGGCGTTTCTTGAGAAAGGCTTTGATGCCGCCAAGCACGTAGGTGCCATGGAGATGGCCTATTTTCTGCAGAATCCTGAATGGAAGGGTCCACACAAAACAGGTCCATACGATATGATTCTGACCTACGGGCAACCATACTACATGCAATGGACAATGTTGTCCAGTGTCATGAATTTCGCCCCTCAGATAACAGCAATCGCTATTGGGCGACACTTTCAACCCCATGCCAAGTGGTCTTGTCCTAATCTAAGGGAGAAGAACTGGCATGAGCTCCTGAAAGAAATTCTGGATCTAGTGGGAGGAGGAGGAACATAACATGTCATTCGAAGATATACCGGTAGACATTGGAGTCGTCTATGAAGGCGAACGCGTACGAGGCAAGGACATGTTCGTAGAGCTCGGCGGTCCAAAAATGGAGAAGAAGTACGAGCTCGCGTTAGCAAGAGAGATGGATGAAGTTGAGGATGAAAAAGTCGTCGTCATCGGTCCAGATCTCAAGGACATGGAAGAAGGGAGCTATCATCCGCTAGGCATCTTCATTGAGGTGGCTGGAAAGGAGATTGAACCCGACCTTGAAGGAGTAATTGAAAGACGAGTCCACGAATACGTTAACTTTGTTGAGGGCATGATGCATCTCAATCAGAGATATGACATCTGGATTCGACTCAGTAAGAAATCCTTTGCGAAAGGGTTCAACTCGTTAGAATACTTGGGTAAGGTTTTGATTCGACTCTTTAAGAGCGAGATGAATATCATCGAGAAGATTCAGGTGACCTTTATCACTGATCCAAAAGAGATTGAAGGCAGATATGAAGAAGCCATAAACAGGTATAACGCGCGAGATGAACGTGCAAGAGGTCTAAGTGATACAGATGTAGATACTTTCTATGGATGTTCACTCTGTCAATCATTCGCACCTACACACGTTTGTACAATTACACCCCAGCGATACGCCAACTGTGGAGCTATTAGTTGGTTTGATGGACGCGCAGCAGCTCGTGTAGATCCTAAAGGACCTCTCTATGAGATACCAAAGGGTGACACAATTGATGATTTCTCTGGAGCGTATACTGGTGTGAATCAGGCTTACACTGAGAAGTCACTCGGTAAGGTGAATTCAGTTGCGCTCTACAGCGCGTTTGAAAAGCCACACACAAGTTGCGGGTGCTTCGAAGCGATTGCGTTCGTAATTCCAGAGGTTGATGGACTCGGCGTTGTCCACAGAGATTTCAAGGGTGAAACTGTAAACGGATTGCCTTTCTCAAGCATGGCTGATTCAACAGCTGGAGGCCGTCAAGTACCTGGATTCCATGGGCTCTCAATAGAGTACATGCGTTCTCCCAAATTCCTAATTGTTGATGGTGGTTGGGATAGAATTGTCTGGCT
>JARGGA010000015.1 GCA_029210805.1 Candidatus Thorarchaeota archaeon | reverse complement strand
ATTTGCAAAGTGGTGACACTGGCAGGATAGGGGCGGAACACAGAAGTTTCTTGTTGATGTTCACTCACACCAAATTGTAAGAAATGGGTTATCAAGAGAAACAGTGAAATGAGATATGGTGTCGACTCATCCAGAAGGAGTACGCCACATGTATGAAACAATAGCACTGATAGAGCTAGCTATCTGGTTGGGACTACCAGCTTGGATAGCTAATTCCATGCCTGTACTCTTTGGAGGAGGAAGACCCATAGATAATGGTCGGGTATTCCGAGATGGACGGAGAATTCTGGGAGATGGCAAGACGATCCGCGGTTTCGTTGTTGGTGTATTTTTAGGTACAATGACAGGAATAGGTCAGTCCATTGCTGCGCCATATCTTAAGCCATTGCTAGAGAATTATGTTGTTGTCACTCCAAGTATGGAGCATGTGCTTTATATGAGCATACCTGCAGCTTTTCTACTGTCACTGGGGGCACTAACGGGAGATGTGATTGGTTCCTTCCTAAAGAGAAGAATCGACATAAAGAGTGGAAATCCTTCACTTGTACTCGATCAGCTTGGTTTCATTCTAGTAGGTCTGATTCTAGCGTCTCCAATCCTTCAACCTGACGCGGTTTATGTTATCATACTTGTAGTAACAACTCTAGGTATTCATTGGATTAGCAATGCAGTGGGCTACCTATTGGGTCTCAAAAAGAATCCTTGGTAGATGCGTATTCGAAGGTACCCATGTGCTTTTCACCATGTAAAGATAGACATAAAAGGCAGGTTCAGTGAATATTCTTGTTCCGGCTATCTGGAATATCCTTACTGCTCCAGCACGGGACAGACTAATATCTAGTTTCTACATGATACACCGGAGTATCCCAACAATGATGGTCAAAGACTGCATGCAATCTGAAGTAGTATACGTTTCAGTACCAGGTGCAAGGGAAGATGTGCTTCAAATAATGGCAGAGAAGCAAGTGAATGGACTACCAGTTGTCAAGAAGGGTACCAAGACCCTTGTAGGAATTGTTACTCGAACTGACCTGCTCAGGAAAGCAGACGAGAATCAACTCGCCATGCTCATGATGCGCGATCCTGTAACAGTCACACCTAGCACAAAAATCGAGAAAGCAGTAGAAATCATGCTGAATAACAACTACAGAAGACTTCCCGTTGTTAGCAAAGGTGAATTAGTCGGAGTGGTTTCTGTTCCGGATATTATCAGTGCAACTCTTGAAGAAAATAAGAGATACCAAGAGATGAGTATCTCTGATTTTATTAGGCGAGAAGTTATTTCGGTTTGGGATCAAACCCCGCTTCCGCTTTCGTATATGATGATGGAAATGGCTGGTCGTAGCGCACTTGTTATAGTGAATGCAAGTGGAGGTGTTGTTGGCTTAATCACAGTAAGTGACTTTATCCGCCTCTCTGAAGTCACAATTGAGGATAACGTGTCTGGCACCTACAGTGGAGAAGAATCCAAAGTTGATTGGGGATGGACTTCGAAAGACTTCCTTGTAGTCACTAAGAAACTACTCAAGCTGCCCAATGTTCCTGTAGGTCAGGTAATGACTCAAAATATGATAAGCGTAAGCGAGGTCACAAGTGTATCAGAGGTTGTGAGTATTCTCAGGAAGAGCGAGATTGACCAGGCACCTGTTCTTTCAGCAGCTGGAAACCTGATTGGTATGATTGAAGACCGTGACTTGCTGAAACTGGCTATTGAGACTGGGGAGTGATTGATTCTCTCTCAAAAAAGTCAGTCAGGGAAGTCTGCTCTGAAACAAAGAGTGAATCAAGAGAGGTTATTATCAGTCTCAGACGCTGTTGAAGATATAGATCTAGCCCGTGATCATCAATCATTTTTTGCGCGATTTTCAAGTACTTAGATATATTCCCGTGTCTAACAGTGAGGGATAATTTAGAGCCACAGCTAAGACAAACAGGTACGCCCTTCTTTGTCTTTAATAGAGGGATTCTTCGATAGCTTCTATTACATTTCGTGCAACGAATCTTTTGCGTTGCATATGCTCTTAAATTTCCCCGGATGTCACGAAGAAAGTGGTGAGATAGCACTCTTTCTGCAACATCTGCAGTATCTACAGCATCTATGAGTGTTGCAAGATGCAGTTGAGCGTCTAATTTTTCCGCCATGCTTCCCAGTGTCTTGTATGCTGTGTTTTTGGGTCCCGCATTGATTGATGTAGTGCCATGAGTGAATCCAAATCCTTCATACTGGGCTTCTGTGTCCAATCGTGACGAAATAATATCCACAAGATGCTCAACTACACGAGGATGCTGTGCCTCCATGACCATCTCATAGAATTGGGCGGGATATCTACGACAGACCTCAATATTGTGGCTTTCATCATCTACTTCTGAAGGATTGAGTATAACCGAAAGCACGAGTGGGGCATCCATAAAACCTCCGCGACCTCTTGGGAGATAGGCCCTTGAAAAATTAAGTAATGCATCTAGAACTAGGATTAATGCATCTTCATCGCCATCACAATTCCGTCGTTTTGCTGCATGCCAATAGGGATGAGCATAGCAAACACTTGCACTAGTGAATCCGATGACCCTTCCAATTATTCCTGCAGAAGTATGTGGTGCTAATCCAATGACAAGGTGTCCCACTATATCCTCTGGATTTTCAAAGTGGTAGTATCTCCTAACACCATATATCTTCTCTAGGCTGTCATCGATAAAATTCCCTAGCTGTACCAGATATTCGCCACAGTTCTCAGGAACAACAACGTCTTGTACTTTCAATTCTAAAATCTGATCATCTGAACGAAGTGGTTCTCCTTCAATATCAGTGTAGTATCCCAGCTCACGAAGACGAGGAAAGGGAACACCGACTTCAGCCGGTGTGAAATGTGTAAGTGGCGCGTCAGTTGCATCAAATCGAGCGGTCCCGTCACGATAGCAATAGACACCATGTTTGGCACGCAGGATTCCCTTTCCAAGATACTCTGGTATTTTCAGATCACTTGTCAGACCCAAAACGCCGCGTAAATTGTATGTCTGTGGTTCTCCAACTTCATCTTTAACACGATCAAGTAATCCTTGCATGTCAATAGGCACTTCACGTGTAACTCGAATCATATTCACATCGTGTTTGAAAGGGCACATTCCTGTACTTTCATCAATAGGGAATCCGCATTCATTTTGTGAACACCACCGTTGAACTAGTGTGTGTGTGCTACACACTGGACATCTAGACTCAAAGGTTTCATTTTTACAATTTGGACAACTTCGAGTGACAAGTTCCAGGTTAAGTGTAGGCATCGTCATGGTAGACGGTGTATTACCAGATCCCGTGAGGTACTCTGTCAAATCACCAGTCGGTTGAGATCCCTCTGCAACACGCTGTATATTCCGTTCGGAGCCCATAGTACGACCAACAGGGAATAAAACTTGAACTGGAGGCCGCATCTTTCGTACCAACGCCTTCTCAGGACGACCCATCCTTGCTCCTACCGAGAAACCAACCTTGTTTCTGAGATTAACTTCACAAAGAGAATTAAGGTACTCAAGGGCATCAGAGCCTTCACCCTTCTTATTTGAATCCCCGAGTTGTGCAAGAATGGTTACTGGATCATCCGAAAGGCGCAACTTTCTCCCTTTAATGGGGGTGTGAGGTATTCCTATTTTTTCAAGTACTGTCTTTACTGATGCATTGGAAGGTATTGTGATGTAGCGTGTTCCATCATCGTCTTTCAGGACATGTTTCTGGAGAATATGATTCCTCAACATCGAAACCTCATCCTTTGATGCGGCCAACCACCGATAGAGATACCAGGGATGAAATGGAACTCCCAAGCTTTTTGAGATGTATACAGCCTGATCGGGGGTTGGTCGAATTGTCAGTGGAGATTCTATGAATGCGTTTAGATCTTCAGGGGCCATATACCCTCCACTAATTTTCTTTTCTAGCTTTGAGTGACTAAGATTTGCACATACATGTTCTAGTTCATGAGACCACCATTCTTCACAATAGCCAGATGGAACAAGTGGGTGGTTGTTTTCAAGAAACTCTCCCAGCCCAACTAAAATATCACCAAGTGCAATTATTCGTTCAACCTTACCCTTTACAGCCTTAGCTTCTTCGAAAGTACGTATTTGCTTGACTGAACCGTCAGAAAGCAGTACGATTGGTCCTTCAATTGTATCAACTGGTGCAACTATGGAACCCTTTCCTGGGCGTTCGGTTCGTATGTGGGTACCAGGAGCAAGAAATCCTTCGACAAGCAACATTGTAGCAGGATGTACTCCTACTCCTGCAAGTCCAGTATTCCGTGAGCGGCCATACCTAAGTCTGAAGCCGCCTATACGAGAGGGATGCGAAAATACGGGTCTGCCGCCAATGACATCTGCAAGATAATCAGATTTGGGTTCCAGCTTGTTATCTGCTGCTTCATCTTCAGGAGATTTAGATTTGGATGTTTTCGCGGCAATCTCATCCAGCCACTCCCAACCTTCAATCCCGAGTCGATGCACTATTTTAGCAAGTTTGGCGGCTCGTCCCACAACACCGTCGTTTAAAACAAGCACAGCGCCTCCACGCACTCTATTCCATTCAATACGATCCAAATCACGGCCTGCTGATACTTCGAATTCCTCAGTTGGTTCTCCAGTCAGCATGATTGGAAGGTGGGATGCTGCAAATTTAACCAAATCAGGATATACAGAATGCTGTAGATTAGCGTGCCTCGCATAAAGCTCGACTTCTTCAAGAGAACGTTCTGTTTCCTCTTCGGTGGAAACAAATGCGGGTATTCCCAAGACCTGTCGAACATAATCTGCGACAAGAACTGTTACCGCTGCTTCGGTACCACCAGCCGCCCGGATAGGACCTGCCAGATACAGGGCAAGATATTGCTGTGACTCAGTTCCTCTAATTGATACCTTTGAAATTCCTTCCAAAGGGGCCGCAGTTATACTCTCAGTAAGAATTGCAAGAGCCACGCGGACCGCCTTGTCAGCCGCCTTCTCGTGGTCAGTTATTCCACCAAGTTCACCTAGTGCAATTTCTTTAGCTACTGCAAATGCGACTTCTTCTCGCGGTTTATCACTATGGAGCTCTTTGAATTTGTTCTGAAGCTCTCTTATTCTCTTGGCAACTCCAATTGGGCCATCAAGAGTAGCCTCGACACGAGCTGCAACATCATGTGCTGGAGGTATTTCGACCTTAACAGAAGGGTCGATTCCTTTTGCTCTAGCCTCTTCTGCGACCTTGTATATTCGCTCTATTTCATCGCTCAATGATTGAAAATATACTCCATAGCTAAAACTATGCTTTGGGAGTTTAGGTGCATCCTCGGTCACATCTTATCACTATGATGTTGGACTATTGGGCTTATTGTCTTTTGGCATGAACTACAAGAAAAAATTGAAAAACAAGTAAAAACGCGCGGATGTATACTCAATTCTATAGGTATGGTCCGCAGTGCTATCTTAACTCGCCATAAACGAGTAGTGAGCTTTAAAGGCATCGCGCGGAACTGTACTATGACCTTGTGGTCATGAACCATGAGTTTGGATGGGAAGTACCGTGCTGACCCTTGAAGAAACCATTGAGCTGATTCGTAAACAATTGCCTGAATATGATAGAAAGGCAATAATGAAAATGATTGAAGAAAAGAGGCAGGAATTAGGCCCTGAGGTTGTAAATGAAGAATCAGCGGCTATGATTGTTGCTCGCGAGCTAGGAATTGATTTGCAACAAGTATCTGTCAGAGCTCGTCAGAAAATTGAGGATATTACTGAAAGTACAAGAAATGTTACCATTACAGCAAAAGTTGTCCATGTTGGGACAGTGCGTACCTTCGCAAAGAAAGATGGAGGAGAAGGCAAGGTCGCAAGTTTGAAAGTAGCAGACGAAACAGGAGAGATTCGTGTCACACTTTGGGATGATATGACTAAGGTGGTTGAGGAGGAGGCGGAGGAAACTGTTTCCGTTGGTGATGTGATTCAGATTAGAGGTGCATATGTTAAGAAAGGCCTTCGTGATGCACTTGAGCTGAATTTGGGACGGATGGGAGGAATTAGAATCCTTGGAAACAAAGAACTTGAAGACTTTGATATTGAGATTGGAGAGCCAAAGTCGAATAATGTTGCAGACTTGGCAGAAGGTCTGTATGATCTTACACTAACAGTGAAAGTTGAACGAGTGTTCAATGTTTCTACATTCACTCGTAAAAAGGATGGAAGTGAGGGTAAGGTCCTCAGTATGATTGTAGGAGACGATACAGGTACTACACGATTCGTTTTCTGGGACGATCATGCAGAGGCGGCTTCAGAAATTCAAGAAGGTGAAGTGATTAAACTCACTGGCGGAATGACAAGAGCTGGACGAAATGAAAGCGAGATAGAGGTACATGCAGGACGATCCTCTACAATCGAACGTAATCTCGATAAGAAAATCAAAGTTAAAGCTGAGGAACGTACTATTCCCGCAGCAGACCCACTAGGACGAATGACTATAGCAGATATGAAGGTGGGAATGCGTGATGTTGATTTGGAAGGAAAGGTGTTCAGGATATTTCCGCCCAACCAATTCGAAAAAGATGGAAAATCTGGGCAGGTACAAAATATCATTATCGCAGACGAATCAGGAAAAACTGTACGTACTGCATTCTGGAATGAAGATGTAGATAAGATTCAGGACCTCAATGAGGGTGATGTGATTAAGGTACTTCATGGTTATGTCAAGAAGGGATACCGTGATGATATCGAGTATGGCGTTGGGCGAAGTTCGGAGATAGAGATCAATCCGAAAGGTAGCAAGCTGGCAAAACTAGAACTTGAAGGAGTTAAAGTTGCTCCTACAAGTTCAGGGCGCCGCACAATGATTGCAGATATTGATGATAGCTCCGAAGGCAGTACTCTGGAAGTTTGTGGCATAGTGGTAGCTATGGGCCAAAACAGTCCTGTATATCCTGCATGTCCTACTTGCAGAAAGAAGGTGGAATTCGTAGACGATGGCTACAAGTGCAAAGAATGTGGAGATGTTGACCAGCCAGACTATCGAATGCTATACAAGATTACAATTGATGATGGTTCTGGCACAATCAGAGCCACATTGTTCGGAGAGGCAGGGGAGGAGTTGCTAGGAATGACTGCCAATGAGGCTCAGGATCTAATTGACAAGTCGAAAAATGAAAAGGCGCCGATTGATAAGAACTCTGATCGTGTCTTGGGTAGCTATGTTGTGGTAAAGGGACGGATTAGCAAGTACAGAGAACAGCTTGATATTACCGCATCAAGTCTTTCATTCGCAGACCCCGCTACAGAAATAGAGAGAATGAAAACAAGTATTGAGGACTACCTCGGCTAAGAGGATGCCTCAATCAGGGCTCTCATACCCTCCAAGAAGGTTTCTACATCATTCATGGTGTTATAGAGGTAGAAACTGGCTCTTGCAGTACCACGGGTTGGTTCAATTCCAAGTTGATAGTGAAAGGGACCCACGCAATGCCAACCTGATCTAACCATTACACTGTATTCTTCATTGAGGAATGTAGCTACATCGTGAGCGGATTGGACTGTATCAACAATGAATGTGGCGAGACCAGTCTTGATATTGATATTATCCGTGCCGATGATTTTGACATGGTCCATGTCAATGAGCTCTTTCAGAACAACTGATAGCAACGAACGTTCATGCTTCTCAATCTCATGCATCCCAATTCCCTGTAGGTACTCAGCTGCTGCTCCAGCACCAATTGCACCGGCATAGTTCTGAAGACCCGCCTCAAATTTCTCAGGAGGCGGAAGGTATTCCGGAGTGATCACACCATTCTCGTATTTTACATCGCTGACCGTGTCGCCGCCATACATGAACATGTCCATTGACGTTAGATGTTCTTCCTTACCGTAGAGAACACCCATACCAGTTGGGCCACACATCTTGTGAACTGATATCGAGGAGAAATCAACATCCATCTTCTGGACATCCAGTGGGTGGTGTGGGGCATATTGAGCATCATCACACATCACCAAAGCACCGCAATCATGAGCAATTTCTACGATTTCTTTGATTGGTGCAACTGTCCCGGTTACATTAGAGGAATGGACTACAGAAATAAGTCCGGTATTGGTGTCGATTGCTTTCTTCCAATCCTCAAGATCGAAGGTTCCATCAGATTGGGCTTGGACAATTTCAATAGGGTGTCCATCTCGCTTTGCGCGCTCAACGAAGGGTAAAGACCCGCTGTGGTGCTCAAGAGATGTTGTAATAATCTTGGAACCTTTGGGTAGTTTCATACAGTATCCGACTATGTTCAAAGCCTCAGTTGCATTTCGGGTCCAGATTACTTCTTCTTCATGGGCTGCATTCATGAATCGCGCAAATTTACCTCGAGCTGCAGAATAGGCTTCAGAGGCCTCTTCGCCTAGCTTATGAATACTCCTTCCGCCACATGCTGGAAATTGCTCATAGTACTCGTTCATTGCTTCGAGAACTGGTCTTGGTTTCAATGACATACACGCACTGTCTAGATAGACCAGTGGCTTACCATTGATGATTCGTTTCAAGACGGGAAAGTCTTCTCTGATTCGCTTCCAGTCAGTCATTGTTTATCATTCCCTAACAAGCTGCCATCTGTAGCCGCCCTTACCAAATTTCTTGGTTATCAGTCCCTGTTCCACCAATTGATTTGCTGCCACGACAAAGGTATCACCACCAGCACAATCCGTACATAAATCATCGAAACGTGGATCTCTAGCATGCTCAAGGATCTCTGATGTTGTCAATGAGTCCTCGTCTTCAAGAATTTTCAGAACACATCGGGCATTTTTTGAAAGGTCGGACATTGCATTTTTTGCCGACAGTCGTCCGTTAAGAAAGCTTTGGCAGGGGACTTTTGTATACCACGGCCGCATTGAACCATTGGGGTTATTCAAATGGAGGTTGTATCAAAATCCTTAAATGAATACTTTCAGCGGACCAGCTCGCCTAGTTCTTTTGGGGCTTTACTCCGATTTGTGTGAAATAGGTAAACATAGGGTGAGTCACTATGGGAAGACGACGAAGACAGAAAGTACGACGACGACCGCAGAAAAGAATTCCAGATGTGTATCCGTGTCCATCATGTGGTAATACTGCTGTCAAAATTGAATTGTACAGGGATAATGGCCTTGCAACTGTAAAATGTGGCTCCTGCCAACTTGAAAAATCTATCACATCAATAAATACACTAACAGAAGCTGTAGACGTTTATGGCGATTTCATAGACATCTTTTATCAATCCCGAAAAGTGGAAGTATAGAACTGTAAACTACCAGAGTCACGAGGTATATGCCAAATGAGTAGTACAGATGACTACTTTCAGCAATGGTTATAAGCGAGGGCCATCCGAAGACGCTCGATTCCAATGCAGCTTGACCCGGAATTTCTATCATCAATTATGTTTGTTGTCCTAAGTGGCCTAGGTATTCTTGCCTTGGCTATTATTCTAGCATACGCTGTATACGGAACAGATACCGAAGAGGAATAAACAATCCTCCGGGAGAGACCTCCCGATGAATGTTGGCACTATACTCCAATTATCTTTTGAGAATGTTGCAGGACATATATCGAATCTTGATATTGTAAGGACACTTATCGATGATGTATCAGAGGAATGTAGTTCTATTCAGGAAGCCGTCACCATGTTAGAAACCAAGATAGATGATGCTGAAGTAACACTTGTCACGGATATACGCATCCTCATAAACGAAATACGGCATAGGACACGGGAGAAGTCCTCCTGATGAATGCATTTCAGAATATTCACAAAGACATAACAGATTTTTTGGCGAAGCAAGGGATTCAGACACCAACTGATATTCAGGAACGTGCCATACCTGCATTACTCGGAGAGCCAATTCATTCACTTCTTCTATCTCCAACAGGTAGTGGCAAGACTGAAGCAGCATTACTTCCACTATTGGATGCACTATACCGACAGAAATCAAAGCAAGAGCTCTACGGAATTTACATTCTATACATCACTCCCTTGAAAGCACTGAACAGAGATGTTTTCAAACGAATCGAAGACCTCTGTGAACATCTAGGCATTATGGTATCTGTAAGACATGGAGATACAACACCATATGGAAGACGAAAACAAGCTATCACTCCTCCTAATCTTCTAATAACAACACCAGAGTCATTGCAGGCAATAATCCCCGGAAAACGGATGCGCGAACATCTCAAAACGGTCTTTGCGGTGGTAGTGGATGAAATCCATGAGTTAGCAGATAGTAAACGAGGGACGCAACTCGCCTTGGGGCTTGAGCGACTAAACAGACTTGTTCGTATATCACCTATCAGAATTGGGCTTTCAGCCACGGTAGGAAATCCAAAAGAAGTCGCGAGTCTCCTTGGTGGGACTGATAGACCTGTAAGATCAATTTGGGCGGGATATGATGCAAGGAAGATGATAGTTGGTGTACAGATGCCCATGCCAGACGATCAGGACAAGGAGCTCGGCAGGCGTTTATCATACCCCCCACATTCTGTTGCACGTCTTCGAACAATAGTTGAACTCATTGAGAAGCATACCTCAACTCTGGTATTCACAAACACAAGGTCCTTTGCAGAGGTAATGGGTGCAAAAATGAGAGCGCTGGGAACTTCCTATGAGTTTGATGTTCATCATGGGTCTTTGGCAAAGGACGTTCGATTAGAAGCAGAAAATAAATTGAAGCAAGGAGTGTCCAAGGCCATAATTGCTACATCCAGTCTTGAATTGGGTATTGATATTGGTCAAGCCGATCTTGTAATTCAGTATTCTTCACCAAGGGAAGTATCTCGTGCCCTGCAGCGTATTGGTCGTGCAGGTCATACTGTAGGTAAAATTCCGAAAGGTGTCATAATCGCCACAGCCAATTTGGATGATATTACTGAATCAGGTGTTATTTTGGGAAGAGCACGGAAAAACAAAGTGGAGAATGCAAGAATTCCCCAGAAATCGTGGGATGTGCTCTGCCAACAAATCAATGGTATACTGTTAGATCAAAATGAGATTATGTCCACAGAGCTACTTGAGCTAGTGAAATCTGCATATCCATACAGAACTGTAACTTCTGAAGAATTAGAAAAATTACTTGTATTCATGATTGATAGAAGAATGATAGTGAAAGAAGGTAATTTGGTAAAGCGTTACGGAAAAACACGGACAAGTTACTACGAACATCTGAGTACAATACCAGATGTGCGACAAGTACGAGCTGTGGACATTGCAACTAGATCCAGTATAGGGGTTCTAGACGAGGATTTTGTTTCTCAAAATGTGGAGGCAGGGTCAGTCTTTGTAATTAGAGGACGACCTTGGAGTGTCGTTTCAGTAGATGATGAAACTGGAGAAGTATTATGTGCACCAGCAACTGGCACCGAAAGTGAGGCACCTAGATGGATTGGCGAGATGATACCAGTCCCGTTTGAGGTTGCAGTAGAAGTAGCAAAGGTATGGAACCGGGTAATTACGGATGATGATTCAATTGGAAGTGATTGGCTGGGGGACGAGTACAAACTTTCTTCAATGGCACAGGATTACTTGGTAAAAGTAGTGAAAGAGGCTCAAGATG
The DNA here is from genome assembly GCA_029210805.1 of Candidatus Thorarchaeota archaeon. Lineage (GTDB taxonomy): Archaea > Asgardarchaeota > Thorarchaeia > Thorarchaeales > Thorarchaeaceae > MP5-2226. Next base: position 11,136 of record JARGGA010000015.1, on the reverse strand, counting down.
TATTGGGGGCTCTTCCCTCCGAGGACCTACTTGTCGTCGAAAGCTTTGAGGGAGGGTTGGTTATCCACGCTCCTCTAGGAACTAAAGCAAACGAAACACTTGGGGTGGTTGTTGCAGCTCTGCTAACAACGAGACTAGGAACGGAAGTAGGTGTCGAGCGAGACCCCTATAGGATACTTTTCACCTCTAAAGATACAATTAACCCACAGCAAATTTTGGATGTTCTCAAAGAATACAATGCCGAACAGGTAACTGAAATTCTCAGACTTTCCCTGAAGCATACGCAGACATTTGCCTCGCGATTTATTCATGTAGGAAAGAGAATGGATATCATCAGACGGGATTCCAAGGTACGAGAGATACCTGTGAGGATGTTGATGAAAGCTTTCGAGGGGACCCTTGTGTATGAGGAAACAATGCGTGAGGTGTTTGCTGACAAACTTGAGATTGAACGTGTCATCACGGTCTTTGAGGGAGTAGCATCTGGGAAGATTGGTGTTCATCTTGTGAACACAACGAAAGCTTCTCCTCTTGCACGCCTCATAATAGAAGAAAAGACTCGTTTTGAGGTCATGGGAGAGATAACTGATGAAAGTGAGGTGCTTCGAATGATGGAGGATCGGTTATTGTCAAAGAAGTTCAGATTAATTTGCATGGGAAAAGGAGATTGGAATTCTGTCAGGACGATTTCTACTCTTGATGATCAGGTTATCTGCCCAGTCTGTGGTTCCAAGATGATTGCAGCTGTGCGACCCTCTGACACTGAACTCGCCAAGATTGTTCGAAAACGAGTGCTGGGCAAATCTCTGAACAAAGAGGAAGAAAAGATATTCAAAGCAGGAGCACTCGTCGCAGATCTCGTTGCAAGATATGGAAGGCATGCATTGTTTGTTCTTGCGGGTCGAGGAGTAGGACCTAGAACTGCATCCAGATTACTTCGCCCAGGTATAACAGATAGACTTACAGCCTTACGACTAATTGCCTTAGCGGAGAAAGATTATGAACGCACGAAAAGTTTCTGGTCCTAAGAGGAAGAAGCCCATAATTGTATTTGCGGGCCGGAGCAATGTTGGCAAGAGCAGTACTATCAGAGGTTTAACTGGCAAAAAGATTCGTGTGGGAAAGCATCCAGGGAGTACAAGGTGGGAACAGACAATCGACATGGGCTCTGTTGATTTTGTAGATATTCCGGGTTTCGGATTCATGTCTAGATCGAGTAAGGATGCTATTGAAGATATGAAAAACCAAATCATAGGATGGCTAGAGGATTGGAGTGACCAAATGGCAGTTGCAGTGCTGGTCATTGATATTTCATTATTTCAAGAACTTGTAGAAAGGTGGGGCAATAGAGGGGAAATACCAATTGAAGTTGAGTTCTACAGCTTTCTCTCAGAGATTGCACCTGCAGTTATTGTAGTAGCCAATAAGATTGACAGGTTAAAGAAGAAGCAAATTTCTGGAGAACTAGAGTATCTCCAACAGCAGCTTATTGAAGCAACACCCAGTAAGGAACCTAATGTGGTAACACTCTCAGCTCTGAAACGCTCTGGTTTTGAAAATTTGAAAGAATCCATTGAGAAGATTCTACAGACGAGGGGAATAAATCCCCCCGATTGGTAGATTATTACATCTTTTTGAATAGATAAACAACGACACCTGCAACAAGAAAGATGGAGGAAAGAATTGCTATTGGAATAATAGCATCAGGGCTTTCGACAAACCCATCTGAGAGCCAGCCCATCATATTCATGAAGAATCGGGCATTGTCCCCTTGGTAGAACCATTCTAGTTCACTTTCAGGCATATCAAGTAATCTTCCCGAGAACATGAGTGCAGACCCTGCAATAATGACCTTACTGTTATCGTATTCGAAGGCTGATACCCATGATGGATGTGTACCGTTGATTGCAGAGTATGATTGTGGCTGTTCAGCAAACTCTGCTAGGGTCATGTTTGGATAGGAATAGTTGGCAAATGTATAGGGACCCTTTCTATACTGTGCAAAGGATGTGTCATAACTGGTTGCGACAGCAGTCGATGCCTCTAGAGGCTTCAGAGTTCCAGTCATGGTTACAAGTGTGTTGATATCTCTGAAGATAGGATGAGTGTTATCCCATGTTGTTGCATCTAGCTGAATAATTGAAGGATAGGTCGAGTTAAGCGAATGCTCGTAATCAAACATAGCATCACCCGATTGGAAATCCTCTGTCCCATTTTCACTGAATCTAACACCAGTGATGTTCATCCCATCTAGGAAATTATTTACCCCCCTAGTTTCACCAAGGTCATTGAAGAGTGTGGGTGAATCCCAGTAGGTTGAATTCTGATCGATACGTGGGTTACCAAGAACTAATAGAGAACTGCCATTTTTCATCATTTCATCAATTGCAATGAATTCTTCATTTTCAAATGGGAATGCTGTGTCTGGTGCTGCAAGAATCAGAATGTCTACATCGTTCAGAATAGTTGCATTGAGCGGTTCTTCATTCACACGAACGATGTATCTCGTTGAGGCATTTACCATATCAAGCATCAATTTGAAACCGTTTTCTGCATCATCTGCTGCAAATTGCGGACCATGATTTGCCTCGTACATGACAACGATTGGATCTAGCTCGCCAACCTGAGCGCTTACTGTACCCTGAACACTGGAAAGCACTATCATCAGTGTCATGGCTATGACAACAAGTTTTGGTAGTTTATTGATGCGCAACATGGACTCAACTCGACTCATTTGCTCGACAGCGTGCCACACCTTTGGCAGGTTTTTAAAAGTATCCTCAGAGGTGAAAAAGTACTACAGACCCTCAGTCAGTTCTTCTCCATTCGACATAGAGCTTGCGTCTATCAGCATCGGTGGCATCAGGGCTCTGATACTGGTTTCTAGTCTCAGCTATCCTTTGAGCTAGTAAATGGTAACACATCGTAGACTCCCGTGAGATAACAACATCTTGATAGAAGCTTCTGCAAGTGCAGTATATTTCAGGAATTATCAGGTATTCTCTTCGTTTGCCTCGTACAATCCATGTTATTGTATCGCTTGGACGAAAATGGTACCGCAAAACTTTGTGTTCTTCCACTGACCGAAGCGCCCTCACAAATCGCTTACCGTATTTTTCTTTGAAGTGTTCGATATCACTCTGCGTGAGTTCTTTCTTAGACAGCATTTTAATTTCGTGAGGCGGAAGTACCATCTTTCTCGTTCCTATTTGTCATAGGCGTACTTTAAATTCGTGTGTATTGCTCTCTTTAGATAATATGGAGTCTTTCTTTGCTGATAGAGGGATGATATTCCGTGGAGAAGATATCTCGGTTCTCATCATTACTGATATCCATCTAGGATATGAAGTTGATATCTCAGAGCGCAAAGGAGTGTCCTTTCCATCCCTATGGCAATCGATGTATGAAAGAGTTGAGAGACTGGTTGGTAAGTATTCAATTGACGAAATCTATGTTATCGGAGATGTAAAACATACAATCACAATAGATAGAATGGTGAACTGGAGAGATATCCCAAAGTTCATGGAAAAACTCTCTGAAATAGCCAAAGTTACTGTTATTCCAGGTAATCATGATGGAGAAATTGAGGCATTGCTGCCAAGGAACATACTAGTTTCTGATGTTCATGGACACCTCTTGGAGATTGATTCACACAAAATAGGTCTTCTCCATGGTCATGCATGGCCATCAGATGAACTATTAGATTGTCAGATAATGGTGATTGGACATAACCATCCATCAGTTCGTCGTTTAAAGGATGTATCTTCCCCCGAGATTGGAAGAGGAAACAGGCTGAGAGCTTCAATGGTCATACCAGTTGTTCTGAGAAGTAAATTGAGCAAGAACTGTGTGAGGCGAGCTCGGGGTCAACTAGAATTGAATGATGATGACTGTGCATTAGTGGTCCTGCCAAGTTTCAATGAGATGCTAGCAGGAGTGTATGTGAACCGTCCTAAGGCAAATCTGCAAGGGCCACTTCATGAAAATGGTTGTGCAAGTTTGCTTTCGTCTGAAGTATACAGTACTGATGGAATTTTCCTTGGTGAAGTAGCGGATCTTCAAGCTAGATACGATTCAACAAGTTCGCAACGAAATGATTAAATCACTGGTAAAGAGGATTCAACGGTATGGGTCGGTGGTCTAGCTTGGTATGATTCTTGGTTCGGATCCAAGGGATCGTGCGTTCAAAGAGGATCACATTCCGTGACTCTCGGATATATCGCATCCGGCCCACCACTTTCTTCATGTATCTTCTGTATTCTTAGTTTTTCCAAATCTTATTTCGCGCACTGTAACGTAGAATGTGATAAACAACACAGAGAGTCCTCCAAGCTCATAGACTATGGCTCCAAGAAGGTAAGGAGAGGTTAGCAGAAGGATTAGAGATAACTGCAGAAGGACTAACACGGGAACTGATGAAATAATAGGTTGACTTCTGATTAGGATTCCTTTTCTATCTATGAATGTGAGAATTCCAACAAGTGCGACCATGCATAGTAGAAGTAATAATCCCAAAGCAAGTCCAATGCTATAGTGTTCATAATGAATGAATTCTGATTGATCATCATATGTGGAAGTTTGAACCAAGGGGATACCCTCTGGCCAACCGAATGATAGGATATAGCCAAAGATACCTACATCATAATCACGGTATTGCTGTATACAGAATGGATACGCTGCTGGAGAGAACACTCGTAATGCTTCATTTTCGCCAATCAGAATTTCGGTTATTGGTAATAGGGAAGCCATTATTGCAACTATGAATGAAGTGATGAGTCCCACTGAAAGAAGAACGAGGGTCTTTGGGTTTTTGTCTGCACGCATGAGCAACCAAGCGAGAATAATAACTGCATAAACGACAAGCATTCCATCCCTCCCTATCCCTAGCCTAAAACTAGGTATTACTTAGAGAAAGATTTTTCGACCATACAAGTTGCGTACTACCAGACAACACACTTCTTTTCGTATCCAAGCTCCGCATAACTTATCTCTGAGTCAAGTTCAGAGTCCTGATATGTCTAACATCTACGAAATAATGGCCAAGTACTATGATGAAATGTACTCTTGGAAAGACTATGAGAAAGAAACTCAGAAACTCTTGGAGATTATTGAGAAATACAAGCCTATAGATAGTAAGACGCTTTTAGATGTTGGATGTGGTACAGGAGCACACATCAACCACCTCAGGCACCACTATAAAGTCACTGGTGTAGACGTGAGTGAAGAAATGTTGAAAGTTGCGAAAGACAGATTCAAGGACGTTCAATTCTTCCAACAGAATATGACTACTATGCATGTGGGTATGAAGTTTGACATCATTACCTGTCTTTTCGGTGCAATAGGTCACCTCACAACAGAAAAGGAGATTTCAAGTACAATGCAATCATTCTCGAATCATCTCAACCCTGGGGGTGTTGTTATCATCGAGCCCTTTTTGACTGAAGAGAAGATCCATCCTTGGTCAATAGGGCTACTAACTCTGGATAACCCCGACATCAAGGTAGCACGTGTAAATGCCAGTAGAATGGAAGGCAATATCTTGTATCTGAATTTCCACTTTCTTATAGCAACAAAAGAAGGTGTGGAGCATTTTGTTTATATTATTGTCGTTAGTTTTTAAGCGCGTGAAGGATTATTGCTGCTGAGCCAGCAGGGCCAATATCCACATTCGCCTCAAGGCTCATACATTCGCCAAGATCCATCTCTCTACGTGAGAAAGAACTATTGCCACCACAAAGGGCAATTACCACCTTCTCTCCTGAAGCAACTCGTTCTCGAAGTCCATCAAAATCAATCCGGTCTTTTGTCAGGACTGGGGATACTATCATGAGTGGTTTATCGACTTCAAGGAGTTCCAGCACATCTCGGATGTCTGGCAATACCATGAAGTTTCGTTTCATCTTTATAGCAAGTCGATTGGCATCGGGAACTCCAGATTGAGCTGCTGAACCTTCAGCTTTGGTAACAATATAATTCTGAAAGCCAAGTCCATACACAACTTGGGCGGTTTCCACTAATCGGGAAACAGAGTGGACGTTATGTAGTACTACAAACAGGTTCTTCGTATTATCATTCAATGTAAGACTTGACCTCCTCGGCAATGAGTTGGGCTATGAGTGGGGGAACTGATTCGCCTACTTGATTGTATTGGCTATCGATATGACCAAGGAATATGAAATCATCCGGATAAGACATCAAACGAGCATGTTCTCTGACAGTTAGTAAGCGATCTTCGAAAGGATGTATGTATCTCGATAGTCCTATAATCGATGTTGAAATCATATCTGGAAACAAACGAACCCAATTTGGCAATGCCTTTGTCTTCGAAATTCTGAAGTGTCTTGCCCCTCGGCCCCAAGAAGTTTTTCGAATCTTCTTCATCCGATCCTCGCTTACAACAGGGTATTCGTGATTTGGGACAGGTTCGTTGTATTCAAACAATCCATCTATACCCAATGAGGGCAAATCACCAATGGCTTCCATCACTGTTGGCGCCTTTTTCCGCGACAATTTTAGTTCCACGTTGCTCATAAACAACCTCAGCCGCTTTGATGGATTTCCGTGACGGTGAGAACGAATTAGGTTGAAGCGCATATCATCTACGCCGGCTCTGTGAAACTCTCTCTGAGCGATCGTCTTACCACCACTCTGCAGTAGTGCTGCAACATTCTCAACTACATATGCCCTAGGGGATAAGTCTCCAATCAATCGAATTGTATCCAATAGAAGTCGGGCAGTACCAGTTCCGTAAATCCTCTCGGTTGCAGAACTTCGGCTATCTGGGTTCGCGATACTATATTCTTCACACGGAGGAGAGGCGACAATTATGTCAGGTGGGCCACCCATAATCTCGATGATGTCATCGGAATGCAGTGTTCCAATATCGCTTTGAAGCACTTTTGCATCTGGATAGTTCTTCGAGTATGTACTAAGCGGTAGAGGATCTGTATCCACTGCTAGATGTGTCCCCTTGAATGTTGATGCAAAGCCATGGGAAAATCCACCTGCACCACAGAACAAATCCAGTACCTTGTACATAATCAGCCCAACGTTGTATGAATCTAGGTATGCCATTCATTCAAGCTTTATGAAGAGATGTGTATGGAATGTACAAAACAAAGCGAATTTGCTCCAAGTTCATGGTTTGTCGAAGGAAGAGTTCAAAAGCACCGACCTTGTACGAGCCTTCCAGTCATTGGCTATCAGGTGTGAAACATGAGTGTCGGAAAGGGTCGCGGAAAAAGTATCCTCTTCGGAGAACATTTTGTTGTTTATGGAATTCCTTCACTGGCAGCTGGAATTGATGCAGTGACAATCGCACATGTCAGTCGTGGTAAGTCACTGGGGTGGACTCTGGACGATCAGAGACCAGCGGTTCCTGGGTACAAGGAGAAAAAAATGGATGAACAGAAGGAGTCCATTAACAATGTACTCAACTTTCTTGATATTGACACATCAAAGAATGGAATCCATATCGAGTACGGAGGTGATTTAATCTGCGCATCAGGTTTTGGTGCCAGTGCAGCTAGCTGTGTATCACTGGCTCGGGCACTTAGTGAAGAATTCAATCTTGGTCTTAGTGATGAAAAGGTCAACGAAGCGGCCTATGAAGGTGAAAAGGGATATCATGGCACACCTTCGGGATTGGACAATACTGCATCCACTTATGGAGGACTTGTGTGGTATATCAGGGACTTGGAAGGTGGACCACCCAAATTCAAGCCAATTAAGTTGAAAGAGCCTGTGAATCTTGTTATTGCATCAACTGGAATCACAGCAAGCACAACTGAGGTTGTAGGGGATGTACGAGCCAAAAAGGATGCGAATCCGGAATGGTTTGAAAAGATTTCGAAAGAATACGAGAATCTGGTGCATGAAGCTTTGACATCTTTGGAGAATCAGGATTTAGTCAAAGTGGGCCAATTGATGAATAGAAACCACGAACTCTTGCAGGATATTACTGTATCTTGTAAAGAATTGGATGATTTGGTCAAAATAGCAAGAGATAATGGTGCTCTTGGTGCTAAAATGACAGGAACTGGTCGCGGTGGCAATATGATTGCAATCACTGTAGACGAATCTGCACGAGATACAGTAGCGAAGGCACTTGAAGAAGGTGGAGCAGCTTTCGTAATCAAGACAACATTTGGTGCATAGATGGAGGTATTTGAATGATACTCGAAGAATATGTTAGAATTTTACATGAAAAAGGCGAACTTATTACGGTTAAGAAGGAAATATCAAAGAAGTTCGAGATTGCGGGAGTGTTGAAGAGTCTAGAACCAAAACCAGTACTCTTTGAAAATCTGAAAGACTCTGAGTATAGAGTGGCAGGCAACCTATTTTGTACAAAAAGTCAGGTTGCGGACTATTTTGGAATTACACCGGAGAAAATCATCCCAACCATGACAAAGGCCATAGAAAATCGAAGCCCGCCTAAGGAAGTCACAGATGCACCTTGTCAAGAGGTGGTTGAAGACACTGTCGACCTAGACAAACTTCCAATTTTATTCCACAACGAAGTAGACGGAGGACCATATATCTCGTCAGGAGTTGTTGTTGCCTCAGATCCAGAATACGGTCAAAATTTGGATTTCCATCGTGCAATGCAGCTCGAGAAGGACAAAATGGTTGCACGAGTAGTTCGTGGGCGTGATTTTGCAGGTTTCCTCGAAAGGAATGGAGAGGTTGACGTCGCATTCTGCATCGGAAACACCCCCGAAGTGCTGATTGCAGCTGCAACTTCTGTTGAAACCGGTATCAATGAACTCGAAATTGCAAATGCACTCAAGCCAATAAATGTGGTAAAGGCAAAGACTGTGGATCTTCTAATACCTGCAGATGCTGAGTTTGTACTCGAAGGGCGTATATTCTATGAAGAGAGACATGCAGAAGGACCATTCATTGACCTTACTGAAACGGTGGATGTAATACGTGAAGAGCCAGTGTTTGAGGTCAAGAAAATAACTCACAGAAAGAATGCGATATGGCAAGGACTTCTACCAGGAAGATCAGAACATAAGATACTGATGGGTATGCCAAGAGAACCAACAATATTCAGGAAGATAAAGGAACGAGGTATTGATGTTCTTGATGTGAACATCACCCCTGGAGGTTCAAGTTGGCTTCATGTGGCTGTGAAGGTGAGAAAGCAGAACGATGATGATGGTCTCAAGTCTATTGAGGCTGCTTTTGCGGGCCATACAAGCGCAAAACATGTGTGGGTATATGATGAGGACATCGATATCTATAATGAAGAAGAGCGAGAATGGGCCTTAGCTACTAGGTTTCAAGCTGATGTAGACCTTCTAATCAAGGACAAAGAACCCGGTAGCTCTCTTGACCCAAGTGCTGAGCCTGGCACAAAGATGACAACTAAAGTTGGATTTGATTGTACCAAAATACTCGATGGAGATTCAAAGGGCAAAAGTTTCGATAAGGCTGAATTTCCAAAAGTTGATTTGAGTAAATTCTTGGAGTGAGTTGTATGGGACTGCATTTGACCACTGAAGAGAAAGAAATGCTTGAAGGCAAGCATGGAAAATCTACAAAGAAAGCCATGGAAATTATCACCACGTTAGGTGAAATTTATGGTGCTGAGCGCCTAATTCCAATATCAAGTGTCCAAATTGCAGGTGTTTCGTTCCATAACCTTGGCGAAGCTGGGCTTGAATATCTCTCGGAAATGGCGGTCGATGGAAGGGTCCGTGTGCTAACAACATTGAATCCAGCTGGAATGGACTTGGATGAGTGGAAAAAACATGGAATTAGTGAAGATTTCGCTGTAAACCAAAAGAGAGTTGTAGATGCTTTCGCAAAAATGGGAGTTGTCACTACCTGCACATGCACTCCATACCTGATAGGAAACCTTCCTCACTTTGGAGAGCATATAGCATGGGCGGAATCCTCAGCAGTCTGCTTTTCAAATTCTGTTATTGGTGCTCGAACTAATCGAGAAGGCGGCCCAAGCGCTCTAGCTTCGGCACTTACTGGACGAACTGCAGAGTACGGGTTCCATCTTGATGAAAATCGTATAGCACAAGTCAAATATGTAGTCCAAGCCGAGTTAAAGAATACAGATGATTTTGGTCTTCTGGGTCAAGTAATTGGAGAACGTACGCGAAAAGCAATACCATACATAACGGGTATACCTCATGCATCCTCTGAGAAGTTGAAATCATTTTGCGCATCTGTGGCCACATATGGTGGAGTTGCACTCTTTCATATGGAAGGTATCACCCCCGACCGCACTAGTATCCCTGAAGAAACAGAAGTTGTTACGCAGGAAGACTTAGACAATGCAAGAAAGGCCTTGGATGATGAGAATGCGGAAATTGACTTCATCAGTATTGGGTGTCCCCATGCTAGTATAGATGAGATAGCTAGGATTGCAGAAATGCTGGATGGCAAGAAAGTGACAGATGGTAAAACCGTCTGGATCACTACGGCCAAGCCTACCAAAGATCTTGCCAAGATGATGGGTTACTATGAAAGGATCGAACAGGCAGGTGCATTCCTTGTCAGTGATGCCTGTTGCGCAGTAGCACCGTTGAAGGGGCGATTTAAAGGACTGATGACAGACTCCGCAAAAGCATGTTTCTATGCCAGAGGCAAGAACGACTTTCGAACTGAGATACGGTCAATTCAGGAGTGTATCGAGGAGGCAACATCATGAAAGGTAGGAAAATCTTCGGTGGTACTGTAAAAGGTGAGATTCTTGCAACCCCGGACGATATATCGTTCTACGGTGGCTGTGACCCTGAAACTGGTGTGATTGTTGAGAAAGGCCATCATCTAGAGGGGCAATCCGTGTCTGGAAAGATTCTGGTTTTTCCAACTGGAAAAGGCTCTACGGTTGGATCATACGTGCTGTACGCACTGAGTAAGGCTGGAAAAGCGCCGTTAGCAATAGTCAACAAATCCACAGACCCAATTGTTGCCGTTGGCTGCATTATCTCTGAGATACCTGCAGTTGATCAAATTGACATTGACCAATTAAAAACCGGACAAAAAGTAGAAGTTGACGCCGATAACGGCGTCATTTCAATTGTATAATCCTTCACGGACTAGAATCTCTGGAGATGTGGTTCAAAGTCTTCAGGAGTGAAAGCTGCTTCACCTTCGTCAGCAATCTCT
>JARGGA010000425.1 GCA_029210805.1 Candidatus Thorarchaeota archaeon | reverse complement strand
AAACACCTTGTTCAATGTAGTGAGGTGATTCAGTGTCTTTTGCATTTTCTCAAAAACTAAATCCATGGCATTCATATGCATCATGTTATCTGGATGTCTGCTATCCCTGTTGCGATAGGAAATCAGAAATCTCCCTCTTCATATCTTCCCCAACTCCGGAAAATAATTGTAATAGTTCATCGAAGACATCATAGCCAGCAAACAAGCTCCAAAGAGCCTCCTGAACAAGGACTTCAGACTCATGTGTGTTGTTTCGGACAAAGCTTCGCGAATAAGGTATTGGATAGTATGGGTTGTATGGTATTCCCATATAAGTTGACACATTCAACGATTTATCCTGGCTAAGACGCAAAGCTGTCCATACAAGAAATTTCCTTCGTAGGGCCCGTGATTCCTTCTTGTTCGGTTTCACAGTCGTGATATCAATGAAAATCTCTTCTCCATCTGGCTTTCGCACGAAGACATCTGCTGTGCTGTCAGGATGCTCAATAGCTTCACCTAGCTCTATGCTTTCCCGAATCATTTCAACTTCAGCAGATTTTGAATAAGTGCCAATAGGTTTTTCGCATATTCTGTCTATAAGAACCCTTGTGGAATCGTCGATTGAACCTTTGATGATGAATTGTCTTTCTGCGTGGTATCCAGCTTTGGATGCCAGAGTAACTGCCATTTGCTCATAAATTGACATACCGAAGGATGTATAGAGAGACTGCATAATTGAAGCTTGAATAATTGTGGGCTTATCGAATATTGCTTCAAAGAAAGGTTTGTAATCTGACTCTGCCTGATAGTTTTGTATCTTTTCAGAAATTCTTGATTTAATGAGCGACTTAAACTCAGAACGCACCTCTTGATCCATCATAATGGGTTTCCTCTCATCTACTCACCATACGCACAAGGACACTTCAATCAATATTCTTCGTTTTATCTATATTTGGATCTGAGTTTTGATTTAGTTCTGGAATATAGGTTGAGAAAAAAATTGAAGGTGACAAATCGAGGGCAAAAATGATCTTAAGGATATTTACAAGCGATGGATTTCGTTTCCCCCTTTCAATATCAGCTAAGTAGGTTCGATGAATATCCGCTTTCTCTGCGAGATTTTCTTGAGTAAGGTTTAGTTCGTTCCGTCTATTCCTGACACCTTTTCCGAACAATTCAGAGTAGTGCGACATGTACTCATAATATTTTTTTGTAGCCCATAAGTCTATCGACTATAAGTGACATTCGTCTAGCACATTTGTCACCCTATCCTTATTGTATTTACGAATCAAATCCATCGAAATTCTGTCGAAATAACATATTTTGCCAAAGAGCTGAGTTAGAAAACTCTCGCCAAAAACGGCTTGGTGAGTGGAATAAGCTATAAAAAATGCGCAATAGGGTTTCTATTGCGCATTAGCAAGTCGATCTAACGATTGTGGAGAACTTATGAGTTGCTTTCTACTTGCTTTCTTTCGAGTAATAATATCCCAAGAATGATGGCCAAACCAACAACCATTCCAACCAATTCGGGCAATCGAGCCGAGCCTTCAACGGCAACCAATCTCCAATTGATATAGCTAAGTGAGTTAATCCAAGATGTAATGTAGTCGTCGAGTAATACTACTAGCAAGACCGCTAGAATTGTCGCAGGTATAGCAAGTATAGCATACCACTTGATGAACGTTGCACCGAATCGTACCCTTCCCATCACATCTACCTCCTGCTGCTTACTTCGAGGTTCTGTTCTGTCTAATTAAATCATATCTTCCGCGTAACTCCTCCGTCTATATGTCAGTAACCATATTTCTATTATGGGGGATCTAACCCATTAGCAATGGCGGACTTATGGATGGTGTTACAAGCATCCTCTCGGACATTATGCTGTGAATTAAGATTGCGAACATAGCTGTGGAAATACTTACGCTGGAGATTACTTCTCTCTCATCTGAAAGATACTCTCACCAAAGGCCGCTTTGTTTCTTTCCGTTCTAGCTAATACAGGCCGTTTATAGGTATTGACTATTTTCATTCCGGCATTCTCTGCAATTTTCGGATACAAACCATATTGATCATTTGCCACAAGAAACACCTCATAATCATCAACCAGATATTTTTTACAATGCGAAAGAACAGAAGATATACCCTCCACATATTTCTTACGAGCAAGCTTGCTCCGACCGCCAGAGAGAGGTCCGATCTCCTTCGCGTCCCTACGCTCTAACCCAAACAACTCATATGCATACGCATGTTGTTCATGGTAATCAATCAATCCGACATAGGGTGGACTGCTAAATATTCCTCGAATCTTTTGTTCTTTAAGAAGCTTTCCAAAGGTCGGATTATGTTCCATTAAGGCAGCGAGAATATCTGCTTTTGCGGCATCACCGGTCAAGCAATGCTGTAAAGTTGCTGTTTTAAAACTCTGAAATTCGAGCAATCTATCAATAGTATCCTTGCTATACCGTTTCCATTTTCCCAGCATCGAGAACAAAGGCTTACAAATTTTGTAGTGTTTTTTACAGTAGTATGTCTCGCTTATTGGATCAATCAATGTTGCCAGATCAGAATGCGTTGTCGCTCTGCAAGAGCGTACAGCTCGACTTAGTATTATCTGAATTATTCTTTTGGTATTTTCATCATCGACTTCTTGTATAAAACGCAGAACGAAATCAATTTCATCCCGTACTGGCTTCAAATACCATCGATCTAAAAATAATTCCTGTTTCTTCTGGAGTAATTGAATCCCGAACTCTTCAATAAGTTGAGCATATATCTTTCGAAATTCGTCTTCTTTTTGGCGCGAATATTCTTCCTCATCGATCGAACCTTCCCGAACCTGAAATTTGTATTCTGGGGAGGGGAAAAATTGGCGATTGAACTCTGATAATCTCGATTTGAGTTCATCTTCAAATTGTTGATGCTGTTTATCCTGTAGATATGTTTCGAGACTATAGGTGATTTGATTAACGGCTTGCTCTAGCTTGAAGATATTGAAATCACCAACCTTAACGTTGCTTATGAGCGAGTTAAATTCTGATATATCAATACCAATTGCATGTATGCCAAGTTCACTTGCTTGAACAAGAGTAGTTCCGCTTCCACAAAATGGATCTAAGACAATATCCCCAGGCTCAAAATATGAAGACGTCTTGAATTTATCAGTATGTTCATCTAAGAAATATTCTACAAGCTG
>JARGGA010000424.1 GCA_029210805.1 Candidatus Thorarchaeota archaeon | reverse complement strand
AGTACTCACGATCTCTCTTCAAGGAGGTGAGATCATGTGATTTGCAATTCTACTGCCAGAGTAAACGATTATAATGACTCAATTGCTCTTAATGAACGAATATGTAGAATGCATTGATTCTAAATGCTGAGCATCTTCAGGCGTAATGCTTTGAGGTAGGTCTTGGCATAGGAAGTGAAAAATCGAGGGATTGAAACATTAGAAGTACCTACTACTCGTCGTCTGAAACTCATAGACACTTCAACAACACTATGTCTATTGAAGACACATTTAATCAGGACTTCCTGAAGTGCATCATAGTTTTTCCCTTCTATATGGAGTCTTTGGAAAACTTCCCGTCGGTATAATCGAAAATTGCTTGACATATCTTTTATCGAGATTCCAAGAGATTTGGAAAAAATGAAGTTCAGAGCAAGACTGATAATTTGCCTAGGTATAGACCACTGGATCTCTTGGTTGCCACCCCAGCGAGACCCAATAACCAAGTCTGCATCAACCATTAACATCTTGGGGATAGTGTTTGGGTCGTGCTGAAGATCAGCATCCATTGTAAGAATTCGTTTTCCTCTGGATGCATGTATACCATCAGCTAGAGCTACCCCAAACCCAGGAGCATTCTGTATCATGAAATGTAGATTGTGTTTGTCGCAAACCTGCTTTGTCGCTTCATTGAAACTCGCTTCAACAACCAGAATTTCATAGCTCAGTCCCGATTGCTTAATTATCGCTTGTATCTGCGGGATGAGGACCTTAAGATTCTCCGCTTCATTCTTCGCCAAGAGAACAATGCTAAGGTCTATGGGATTGCTCATAACTTTCCTATTTTGAAGAACAATAAAACACTTTGTGTATTTGTTCTAATAATAAATCTAGCAATTGATGATGTAGTTGATTCGATTTAAAATGACAGATCAACCTATCAAAGAGTGACTCAACTCGATAAAGCTTTGAGGGCCAATTTTGCAGACTCAATACCTTTCATATCATTTACAGGAATCCATGTGTTGGCGGGGATATTTATTGCGAATAGGCGGTTCTCAACTGCCAAGACTGGGCACACAACACTCTCAAATGACGATTCGACGTCTAATGAAACTAGTCTACGAAAGTAGTCATACACATCGGGACTGAAGACAGTAATTCCAGTGTGGGCAGGGATTGCAATTGGAGGGTATTTGGCAATATCCTGGACTTTTCCGTCCTTGATAATCATACCAGAGTATTGAAACGGAGTTTCAGGAACTACAATGAAGGTTGCATAGCAGTTGTTTTTGTATCCCTTTAGATACCCTTCGAGAAATATCTCGCCATATGGTTTTGCAGTGCCAATGATAACATCATCGGGATTGTGTACAATACTAGTCATTGAATCGTCAATTGTACCATTATTGAGAGCATGCAGAATTGCACCAGCATTTCCGACTTTTCGTCCATCCGGGTCTGCAGAGTACTTTATTTCCACGCCCCAGCGAGAGCCATCTCCAAGATGCTCCTCTACTCGCTCAGCAAGAAAACCTGTCAAAATCACGAATTTCTTGATTCCAATGTCCGCATATTCACGCACAGCTTTCTCAATCATGCTTTCATTTCCGTCGATAGATATCATGACTTTGTTGATACGTTCACTATGTGTTTCTGCTCGAATTCTGGTGCCTTTTCCTCCGGCAGGCATGACGACAACAGTTGCTTTCTTCAAATCCTCGATCTCTTTTTGTTCAACTTTTGTAGTCGTATCTTCAGTGTTAGCCTTATCACGGATTTCTGCCATGATGTCAGTTAGTGTAAGCCTCATTAAATCTACACCCTAGGGGTTCTATCCTGTTCAATTGAAAACCCTTTTGTATTTTCTCTATTACTGATTCTACGTACAAATTGTTTCAATACAATAACAGAAACAAGGGCTATGCTGCCGAGAAGCGGGTACCAAACAAATTCTGGCCAGAATATGTGAAATGAGAAGGGTATCCTTAGAGGGTAGAGAAGATATATTCCCAATTCTTCCCATGGCCACATCGTCATATCCAAGATAAGGTGAGTTATAGAACCTAATAGAAGCAGACCAAAGTTTGTCTTAAAGGCCTTAGATTCATGATTGAAACAAGCAGATGCGAAAAATACCAGAATAACCATTCCAAGAATTGAATGGAATCCTCCGGATAGATTAATCCACGAAAGGTCGGTATTGTTTAAAATCCATGTCAGAGGCCGTTCAATATCAATAAGAATAGACCCAAGTAGAATCATCATAAACTGTGATTTGTTTTTTTCCTTTCCAAGGGCAATGCCAACCGCCGCACCAAATAGAAGGTGAGTCGTGAGATCAGGCATGGTTCTTCCTCCTTGGCTCAATAGCGAGCTTGCGAAGATTGACGGTGAAGAACGAAAAGAACATGATTACAAATACAACTAGCCCGGGTATTGAACGAATTAGTGAGCTGCTTCTATCAAGAAAGTGAACTTCTTGAACTTCAACATAACCTCTCGAAGCTAGATATGAAATGCCTCTAATTATTATCTCAGAACCGTTTGTCACATTTCCCAGAGATATACTATACAACAATGTCAGTCCTTCAACCGTTTCCAAGAGGGAAAAATTCTCATCATAGTTGATTATGTCAGCGACCACAATACGGGTAGAAATTGCTACACCTTCATAGTTGAAAGGTTCAGTAATCACGGCATTTGCTTCAACATTCAAGAACTCTCCAAATGAAATTGCATTCGGATTCAGGCTATCATTAATCACAATAGTGGAAACCAGAAAAACCATGAAAATGAAACCTAGGAGAAGATTCCTTCGCATTGTAGTATCTCCTCTAAAACTATCGAGAGGCTTTTTTATTCACGCATACTATCGGCCATGTTTGCCATCTCTTCGAACAATGCAAGCGTCTTCTTTGCTTCTTCCGATTTCATCTTCTCAATTGCGTATCCCGTATGCACAATGACATATTCATCAACTTGCAAACCGGGGACGAGACTAATGCACACTTTTTTCTTCATGCCACCAAAATCAACTTCAGCATAATCACCATCAATACTGAGAACTAATGCGGGCACTGCTAGACACATAGTATCATCCAATCCGGGTCAACAAGTCTTTGTTTTATAATGTTGTGAATCGACCATGCTACTTCAAAAACCAGTTTCTTGTCAATTGAATCCAATGGATAACAACGTTTATTTC
>JARGGA010000423.1 GCA_029210805.1 Candidatus Thorarchaeota archaeon | reverse complement strand
TAACCCGCGAAATCCAAAATTTAGAGTCTTTTCTTCATCCCCACACGGACAATCTTTTGATTTCATACTTGCAGCTGCAAAATGTGCAAGAGCATTCAATCTATCGGGATGACTGCCAGGCAAGCTTTCAAGACCTGCATTGAGCATTATTTTCGCATCGGAGAAATTCCCTCTGTGTTGAAAGATAATTCCATAGGCTACCTGAATCCTACCCAATATTGTTGTGTCTTTTTCTTAGCCTACACCAAATATCATCGTATCTTTTATTTTGCCTGCAAAAGTTAGAGCCTGTAGAAACATTTTGTCTGTCTTCTTCTTATTTCCGACCTTAGAGTAAAGGATGCCGGAATGTCGGTATATCCTCGCACGACGTTTATCGTTACCATATATCTTTGCAATATCATCTGCATCCTTGAGAGCTTTCTCAGCCGCTCTGAAATTCCTCAAATCTATGAAGGCTTCCCCCAATTCGATTAGTGTGTCTGCATGCTGGAGTTTGCTTTCTTTCACTTCTGGTCTATTTGCATTCCATTCCAAGACTGCGAGTCTGGCTGCTTGATCTTCCAACTTCTTTGCATTATATGCCAATGCCAAAGCAATAACTGTAAGATTAAATGCACTAGCTTTCCCTCCTACTAGTGTTGCATCTCTCAAATCATATAGAAATGGAATGGTATAATGTGGCTCTGATTTTTTTGCCAATGCAATTGCATAATCAAACATGGTGCTCTTTGAACAAAGATGCAAAGTTGGGTATTCATTGAATGTCCGTTTGCCCGTTCCATGTACTGCTTTGACACACATATCTTTGAAGACCAGAATTCGGAATACCTTTGGACTCTTTTGTTTTGTCAAGATATTTACGGCCTGTGTAGCAATAGCTTCTGCATGAGTATAGTTCTTCTTCAGGAGCAGAGGTTTTGCTAGTTCATACAATCCAAGTGCAAACTCCTCATGGTCCACACCATAGTAATTCTGACGTTCTAACAGATTCGAGCGTAGGATTTTTTCAGCTTCATCTACTTTACCAATTTCAGTCAATATCTCTCCCAATTTCATTAGACAGTCTATTCTGTTTCTAACCATCGCATCAACAGTAGGAGGTATGCTAATTGCAATCCTTAGAGATTCGATTGCTAAAGGAAATTCTCTGCGCATCTGACAAAAAGTTGCGTGGTCGTTCAATGCAATGGCATACTCCATACTTTCGGAACCGTATTGCTGCAGTTTCTCTTCCTTATGCTGAATTATGAATTGAAAACCAGCTTGTTCCCCTCTCTCGAAGGCTACTTGATTTGTCTTCAATACAATTTGACTGGTCTTGCTTGGAACGACTATATCACTGAACTCCTTCATGAAACTCTCCTCACAATCCCAAGCCGTTTTATCCACCTATAAAGGATATTGTAATTTCAATTGAGAACAGAGAGAAAAATAGAGGAGCAGAGGTCTCTAGAGACCTCTCCCAAATAATCTATTTCTTCTTTCGAAGGAACAATATGACAACAACAATAACTATTGCTCCTATTCCGCTACCAACCAATAACAACATCATCACTCCTCCATCATCAGGTGGTGGAGTTGTAGTATCTGTGGTGCTTGTGTCAGTCGGAGTTGTTGTGGAAGTAGTCGTGGTCGTCGTAGTAGTTGATGTGGCTTCTGCGGTAACTGTTAGTAGCACACTGTCTGATGCTGAATTACCGGACCCATCAGTGACCACTAGTGTGTAGTTATACACTCCTAGAGCCAAATCTTCAGCAGGATAACTATAATCACTGCCCACCCAGATCTGCTCAATAATTACTGAACCATTTCTGGTCAGAACAAGTGATTCGGGATCTAGGTCTGAACAAGTCCAGTTCAGAAGAATGGATTCGCTTTCCGAAATTTCTTGATCTGCTAGACCGGATAATTCAGGCGCAATAGTATCCTGACACGTAACCCACGTCGTATTGGTCACAGAATTACCATATGCATCCGTCACAACCATAGTCACATTGAATTTTCCTAAGTCTGGGGCAAACGCGTACGAAACCTGTGTTGAGTCCCAGACTCCTGGAGTTCCCGCGGTTCCATTTACATAGACTTGCCATGTACCATCTTGGTCCCACGCTCCTATATTGCTAACTTGCCAGTTAATCTGAAGAACTTCACCCAGCTCTACATTCAGGCTTGCGAATCCGACCAATGTTGGAGCTGTAGTATCTTCGACAGTGACCCAGACTTCATCTGCTTCAAAGTTACCAGACGTATCATAGAAAATCAGAGTGATATTCCACTTTCCAGGTATCAATCCATCAAGTATATGCTCTATGTTTCCTGAAAAGGATGCACTGAATATTGCCTGCGTTCCATTCTCATAGATTGTATAGTTTTCCGGGTTCAACTCGGTCCAACTCCATGACACCAAAGGACTTTCTCCAGCTTCAAATCCAGAATCTATTGGTCCTATAATGGTTGGTGCAGTTGAGTCCGAATAGGTGACAAAACAGGTCAGTTTCAGAATATTGTCAGAATCATCCCACGCAACCAGTGTGATGTTATGAGCGCCTGGAGTTACGTAGTTCAACATGTATTGAATATACTCACCATCAGCGAAGGCGTCTGTCGCATCCATTGTATCATCACGCCAGACTTCCCAGATGTTTGGATTTAGATCGTTGAGTGTGAAGTTAACCCATGATATGGATCCCGTTTCTACCTGGAAATCGGCTGGGAAATCGGGGGAGGTTGGATCTGTTGTGTCTTCGACAGTGACCCAGAGCTCATCGGTTTCAAAGTGTCCAGAATCGTCGTAGATTATCAGAGTGATATTCCACTTTCCAACTGTCAATCCGTCAAGTGTATGTTCTATATCGCCTGAGAATGATGTGCTGAAAACAGCCAGTGAGTCATTCTCGTAGATTGTATAGTTCTTGGGATTGAGCTCTGTCCAGCTCCACGAAATCAAGGGTGAATCTCCGAGTTCATATATGAAATCATCTTGACCAGTTATTGACGGTCCTGTTGAATCCACATAGGTTACAATGCAGGTCTTCGTTACATTGTTGTTATCATCATCCCATGCAAACACCGTGACGTTAAGAGTCACTGCGCTTTCAGAGTATACCATGTAATCGATGTACTCCCCATCGCTATAAGCATATGTTCCTTCACGTGTATCGTCTAGCCAGATTTCAAAGGCAGCGGGTGATAAATCGT
>JARGGA010000422.1 GCA_029210805.1 Candidatus Thorarchaeota archaeon | reverse complement strand
TATCATGTCCATTCATATCTATATACATTATCGTTTCAAGCTGTCTTAACAAAAATGTTCAGCAAAAAGAACATGCTACTTCAACTTCATGGTGGTTTGGGTATGCCCCCCTACAGTCTGGGTATATCAAAGACCATTGTAAAATACATCTATGATAGAACAATTGGTGCCTTTATTATCAAGAACAGCGATCTTGTAGCATCAGTTTCAAGAAAGGATTTGCATTATGTAGCATCTCGATATTCGCTCGATGAATCTAGATTGAGATATGTCCCCAACAGTGTCGATACTAAGATATTTGCTCCAAAAAAGGAGCCGCGTTCCGAAGTTCGAAAAGTCATACTCTTCATAGGTGATTTAGAACCATGGAAAGGAATTGGGATAATCACTGAATGGTTTCAGAATGCGCTGAAATCTAATACTAGTCCTCTTACATTTCGTTTTGTGGGTCAGGGATCGTTAACTCAGGATTTGATTCGTTATAGAGATTTATTCCGTCTTAAGGATAATGGAATTCGTATTGAAGTCCTGGGTCAGAGAACACACGATGTTATACCGCGATTAATGGAGCATGCTGATGCATTACTTCTTCCTTCCTACTGGGAAGGTTTTCCAACAGTTGTACTTGAAGCAATGGCTGCTGGTATTCCTGTCATTTCAACGCCTGTTGGTGATGTTCCTAATCTTGTTACAAACGGTCAAGAAGGCATCATAATAGATTACTCTAGGGACAGTTTAGATAATGCACTTGAACGAGTTCTTTGTAATGACAGAGAATTAGTAAGAATGACGCATAAAGCAAGACGCAAAGTAGTTAATTATTACAGCATTAAACATGTAATCAAGACACTATATGATGTTTACCAAGAAGTTCATGCGAAATAGGTACTTTCTTCTGAAACTCTGACTTGATTGAGGATGTGTAAAGAATTGCGATTATGTATAGCAAGCCAGATACGCATCAATGATTTTCAAACCATTCATGGGAAAGCATATTCGGAATCTGAGAAGATTTCAGAACTAGTCGATTATCTCTGCCTGCTATCCTATAATGATTTGAATGAATTTCATTCAACCAAGATCACAATATTGGGCTTGTACTTCAAAAAAGATACCGATGATGTTCGAGAATCCCCCTTTATATTTCTCATCCAAAAATTATTAGAATTGGGTGTTGATTTGCATATCCATAACCCAGTAGCTAGACTGCCTTCTAATTTGGACAAGATTGTGAATTTTCATTCAACTCTTGAAGAATGTACTCTAGATACCGATGCTGCCGTACTCATGACTGATTGGAAAGATTATGAAACATTAGGGATTGGCAACTTGCCAAAAAATGCCCGCGGCAAGGTTTTGATAGATGACCGAAGGTTGTTCACGCAATCAGAAATTTCGGAAGGTGTAGTCTATCATGCGCTAGGACCAAGTCACAACTCGTATTAATAGAATCACAATCCGAAGAGATCTCGATATATTCCCTTGTGTAACTCAAGATACCCTCCAGAAAGGTCAACTACTTTTCTACGAACGGACGTCTTCATCTTATCAATTTCCGTTTGGTTTTCTATTGCCCAAATCATTGCATCTGCTAATTGCTCAGGTGAACCAGAGTCCACTAATAGCCCGTGTTCTCCATTTGAAACAACATCAGGGACTTGACCGACTCTTGTTGCAAGCACGGGAATACCCGATGCCATTGCTTCGAGCACAACAGCTGGCATACCTTCAGTTAGGGACGGCAATACAAGCATATCTGCATCTTGGTAGACTGATGGCAAGTCGGAGTGGGGAAGTTTTCCCAGCATAACAATTCTTGAATCTTCATTTGCCGCACATTCTACTTCTCCTTGCAAAGTTCCCCATCCTGTGAATTTTAGGATGAATCTCTTCTCACTCTTAATCCGGCGAAGTGCACTGAGAAGCTCTACTACTCCCTTTTCGTGTTCCAGACGTCCTACATATAGAAAAACAAATGGATTATTCCGTTGTGTGTTGATACTTGGCGTAAAGGACTCTAAATCAACAAAATTTGGGGTATGAATAATGTCCTTCTTTTCACTCCTCGATAAACCTGCTAAGCAACTATCACTTACAGTCACAACAAATTCTGCTCTTGAGAGAATATACTTCCTAATGCATCTGAAAAGTGTGAGAGTTATCTTCGAGAGGAATCCACCACCATATCTAATTCTAATGACTCTATCTTCCGAACCTGCCAACCAGATTGCAAATCTTGCTGTCTGAAACAATCTAGACATGATAACAGGTATTCCTCCTAAGATGATATTTTCAGCTCTAATCATATTGATTCGGTGTTTTCGAGTAATCTTAGCTGCGAAGATTGACATGAAAAGGAGATTTCTAACCATGTCAACAAGTGTTCTTAGCAGAGAACCTTTCATTCGGAATGGAACTGTGTAGACGTAGAGATTAGTATTGATTCTCTTGCTTAGATATTTTCCTTCTTCATTATAACATAGGAATACTACTTCTTCTACCTCCCTTGATAACGCCAGAGCTTCTGAAAATGGCTTTCCAGGAATCTTGGATAGATTGCATAGGCGTGATTGAGACACTAGGCACAATCTTACAGGTAGTCGGTTCACTTTGCTACTTATTCCCATAGTCTATTTGAGTATCAGTGCAATTGATAACTGCTGTGTTAGCATTCAATGCAAGGACGCAGGCAGGATTCATGAAACAATATTAGGGTGCCAGTTTAAATACAGTAAGGCTATTGAAACATTATTCATCGGTCCGATAATCGACTGAAATCACATTCCAGAAAAGCTAATCGATGAAATTGCATAATCTTGGTGAATATAGTGAATCTGTTGGCATTAGGATACCATGTTTATCCTCCCCGCCTTTCTGAACATGAGCTTAATGCCAAGACTTGGAAGGCGCTTTCACGATTCTTCACCAAGATTGATGTTGTTGGCCAATCCTCGGAGAGAACAATGCTTCGTGATCGAATGGGAAATGTTGAATTAATTGGATCTCCAAGAACGGGAATCCGAATACTAGATGTCCTTCTATTCGCAATTACCGCATTTCTATGGGGATTGAGAAGCATTGCAACCGGAACAAAAATAATCGAGTGCAGCGAATTAGCTATTGCCGGTCCAGTTGGAGTCCTTTTGGGCAAGCTCTGCAAGTGTGATGTAATTGCTGATGTTCAAGGCGAAGTTCTTACTCTGCAAACGAACACTCATCAA
>JARGGA010000421.1 GCA_029210805.1 Candidatus Thorarchaeota archaeon | reverse complement strand
CCCCCTAACGTGTTTTTGCGTCTATTCTATGTTTCAGTAGGCTAGTCAATTGGAGGGGGAGGAGGATCACCACCACCAGTAGGTAATGATACATAATATGTATCGCTGCCCAAATAGTGATTGGCAGAGTCATAAGCTTTGACGTACACACGCATCTGGACATAACCTGGTCGAATACTCCAACTCAAATAATAGTCGCCAGAGGTAGTAGGAGTGGTATCACTTCCTATGTAATAATAGGATGTCCACCAGCCCCCTGCATCCTTGTATTTAACATAGGCTCTGACATAATCCATTGCAGTGTAATGATTTGCACGGACATAACCCGTGACGCCATTAGAGTGCCAAGCTTTATAGATCAAGGATGAGAATTAAGATTATATTAGGTAATTTCTTCTTCGTACTCAATAACTAAATCTCCCGCGTTTGTGTGAGTGAAAAGATGATATGACGTCATCCATCCCAGCACTTACGCAACAATACATCTTGCACGTCAGAATATAAACTAGTTGTATAATCGGGTCCTATTGTGCAAACTCTGGAAATTCAACAATCTAATTGAGAATTGATAGTCTTGTGTTCCTCAACCACGCCTTCTGCAATGGGATACCATTACATGAACCGTTGTGAAGATTGACAGTGAAGCAGACACCAAAAGTTGTTCATTGATGGTGTAGTGATTGTGAGAACCAAACACTCGTTCGTTCTCATGGCAATCTCAAGCGGTGCAGGAAAAATAGATGAGATCACAATTAATCCAATAATATATCGTTCTCTATTGAACATGGTTTTTCTACAATTTGAGAAATGGATGATAGAACATCACATAACTTCGTTACTGGAAAAGGAGCTAATTAGATACGATGGGATAGGTTCGTGCCCACTCAAACCTAGCTGAATCGATTTTGCCGTCACATGTTCAGAACGTTTGTAGCTAAGCATACATTTATTCGTTCACTATTGTTAATATTTGAATCGAAAAGGGGAATCAATGTGACCAACGATAGCGACAATCAGAAGCCAAACCATCTACTCAACGAGAAGAGTCCGTACCTCCTACAACATGCATACAATCCAGTCGATTGGTACGCTTGGAATGATGAAGCATTTGAGAAAGCAAAGAAAGAGAATAAACCCATCTTCCTCTCTATAGGTTATTCTACGTGTCACTGGTGCCACGTAATGGCTCACGAATCATTCGAAGACATAGAAGTAGCACAACTAATGAATGATGCTTTTGTCAACATCAAGGTCGATAGAGAAGAAAGGCCTGACATCGACAAGACGTACATGCAAGTTGCCCAGATGATGACCGGCAAAGGTGGATGGCCTCTAACTATTATCATGACACCTGATAAAAAGCCATTCTACGCCGCAACGTACATTCCAAAGAAAATGCGGTACAACTTTCCAGGAATGATGGAGCTCATTCCAAGACTTGATGAGCTGTGGAGAACTGATCAAGAAAATATCACAGATGTAACAGAGAGGGTTATGGAAGCTCTATCATCTGCAACAGAATCATCTGCGAAACGTAACCTTGGTAGAGAGGACATAGAAAATGCGTTTGCATCCTATTCCCTAAGATTTGATGAACAAAAAGGAGGTTTTGGAAAAGCTCCCAAGTTTCCATCCCCTCACAATCTGCTATTCTTATTGAGATACTGGAAGAGAACGGGCGATGAGTGGGCCCTTCATATGGTGGAGAAAACACTAACAGAAATGAGGATAGGGGGCATATACGACCAAATAGGATTCGGGTTTCATCGATATTCAACAGATGAAAAATGGCTTCTACCGCATTTCGAGAAAATGCTTTACGACCAAGCAATGCTGATCATGGCGTATAGCGAAGCATACTCAGCTACAAAGAAGAAAGAATATGCGGATACGGTTAGAGAAATCATAGAGTACCTCAAGAGAGACATGATGAGTGACGAGGGCGCATTCTATTCAGCAGAGGACGCAGATAGCGAAGGGGAGGAGGGAAGATTCTATGTCTGGACGTTGGAAGAGATCAACTCTGTTCTGACCCCTGAGCAAGCAGAGTTAATTTCCAATGTGTTCAATATTAGAGCGGATGGCAATTTTAGAGACGAGGCAACTGGAGAAAAGGTTGTCAGCAATATTCCCCATATGATTCAACCATTGGGCAAGTTAGCTCAAACATTGAAGATCCCTCTAAAGAAAATTGAAAGCAAGCTGGATGCATCTCGTACCATATTGCTGAAAAAGAGAGAAGAACGGATACGGCCACATTTGGATGATAAGATACTAACAGACTGGAATGGATTACTCGTTGCAGCATTGACTAAGGCATCTCGAGCATTGCGCAACCCTGAGTATCTCGAATTGGCTGAAGGCATTGTTAAATTCATCTTGGAGAAAATGAGAAAGGAGGATGGAAATCTCCTCCATAGATATAGAGAGGGAGAAGTAGCAATTCAAGGATTTCTGGATGACTATGCATTTTTGACATGGGGACTAATTGAACTATATCATGGCACATTCAAAACACAGTACCTGGAACAGGCAATTAAATACACAGAAATTCTCCTAGAGAAATTCAGAGATAAGGAACAAGGAGGGTTCTTCTTCACCAGCGAAGAGTCAGAAGAATTGTTGCAGAGGCAAATGGATGCGTATGATGGAGCCATACCTTCCGGAAATTCAATAACAATGTACAACCTTGTTAGGCTGGGAAGAATGATAGGCAAACGGGAGTATGAAGATATAGCAGAGAGTGTGGGCGCCAGATTTTCAGAGATTGCCAGTAGAAGCATGGGAGGATTCTCAATGCTGCTTTCTGCATTAGATTATTCGATAGGACCGACGTTTGAAATTGTTATTGCAGGAGCACCTGGAAATCAAGACACTTTGAGGATGATTGCATTGCTAGATGATTACTATTTGCCCAATGTCACAACACTCCTCAGAGGGACAGATGAACAGAAGGCCATGCTTTCGAAAATTGCAGCATACACCAAGTATCATGAACCTATCAAAGGTGAGGCAACAGCGCATGTCTGTGTGGAACAAAATTGCATGCTGCCAACAACTGATGTAGAGAAAATGCTGGAGTTATTGGACACCGACAGGTAGCTTGTGGCGCCTTCCCATAGCCTTATTTTGTTGTTAGAACGGGTGCCAATCTAAGAGACAAAATCATATTCTGGAGATATCATACCTCATGTTCTTGAAATTGTCGCGTCCAGCGGTACCCCTTGTTT
>JARGGA010000420.1 GCA_029210805.1 Candidatus Thorarchaeota archaeon | reverse complement strand
TATCTTCTCCAAATGGAACTGCTGTGACAATAAGCTATGGTCAATCATATCGATATGTTATGCTTTTTGAGAATACCAGTGGCTACGGTCTCCCTGGTGCGAATGTATCCATAGTAAACATGAATCCAGGCACAGGTTTATCGAACGGATCTTTAGTCGATGAGGACAATGGATTTTATTCAGTGATTCTCACTCCTGACCAGGTTGGAGTGTTCACAGTTTTATTTGAAGCTAAAATGATTAATCACGAAACGCAGTTTATTTCATTTACATTGTCTTCTACTGTCATAGGAACTCTGTTGACGGTCGAGGCATCAGCTGATCTTGTTGCTGTAGGAGATCCTTTGTATATCACCCTCAATTATACTACTGAATTTGGGGCAGGTATCGAAGGTGCAAATATATCAATTGTGACACCTCCTCCTGGACTCTCTGTACCTCCAACGCCAATCGAACTTGGTGGAGGTTTATACAAATATACAATCACTGCCGCAGCGGGAGGGGCATATCAGCTCAGATTCAGAGCGAATGCAACCAAACATCTTGATGCCACAGCAGCATACTCATTTCTAGTCGGTCTCTACGCATCTGTATTGACCTCTCTCAATGGAACTACCGGGTCTATTGGTTTCAATCACCAGTTCACCCTTGTTTTGGAGTATACCAATAGCACTGGATATGGACTATCTGGCGCAGTAGCTGGCATTACCAGCATTGTACCCTCTATTGGTCTGAACGTTGATGATGTAGTGGATAATGGCGATGGAACTTATTCGATTCTTCTCACCCCAACAATTTCTGGAATTTTCACAATTCAAATTGAAGTTGTCAAAGTACAATATGAAAACCAGGTCATTTCCTTTACTATAACATCTCCAGTGATTGCCACTCTTCTAGCCTTGGTTGCATCATCCGAAATTGTAGCCATCGGAGATGACTGCATTATCACTTTTACATATACAAATGAAACATCAGACGGGATTGTGGGAGGTACTATCACAGTTCTCTCTCGACCATCAGGATTGGTTTTCACAGATGTAGAGGAATTGGGGAATGGCATCTACCGCATTAACATATCAACAACTGAAGTGGATGAATATCAACTTCGCTTTCGAGCTAGTGCATTGAATCACCTAAACGCAACAGCTGCAATTACTCTTTCAGTTACACTTGTACCATCTCGTTTAGAAATAGAAACTCAATTGCCAGAATACTCTGCGTTCTTCGGTGAGTCGCTTGAATTACACATCAATTATTTGGAATTAAATTATCTCGGAGTTGCTCTTTCCAATATCAGTGACGCGATTATTGAGGTAACAGCTACTGATAATGAAGGTCTAAATACAGCTATTTCGTTTGTTGATGGATGCTATATCATTTTCCTCTCAGGTGATAATGTGGGTCTTTGGGAGATTATGATATCTGCAAGCAAAGAAGGACATTCAAGTGATGATATTTACATAGATTTTCGAGTTTATCCCGTTGAAACAACTGTGAGTGAAGTTGAATCTCTACTCTGTTATTATGGGCGGTCTTACAATGTTACGTACAATTTCCTTTTTGCGAATAATAGTAGTGGCATCGAGGGTGCAACGCCAATAAAATCTGGTCGCGGATCCGACTGGATTATTATTACTGAAATCGGGTCTGGTGTCTACAAAGTTAGTTTTACACCAATAGACATCGGTACCTACTCTGTTATTCTCGATTTTGTAAAAGAAGGCTACCAGACTCAAGCAAGCACACTATCATTCGAAGTTGATGAGATACCTCTTGAAATTGTCACCGATAGGACCCTTATTTGGAATCAATTAGACGCACTCACATTGAATCTCGTACTCAGTGTTGCCGATACACAAGAACCCGTTACAGATGCACAAGTAATTGCCACTCTATTTTCTAATGGCGTTTATATTGATGAATGGCCTTTGACTCACTCTGGATCTGGTGTCTACAACAAGACAATTCCGGAAACTATTTGGTCATCTTCTGAAGATTTATTCATTAAAATCTCAGTATCAAAGCCCAATCATCATATTGATTCTTTGAGCATCGATATTAGTTCAATCCCTGCTTCCTTTAGTGAAATTCTTGTGCGACAATACGGTCCGCCTCTGGCTCTGTTCACGTTGATATTCATTGCTTCTGCAATATCTATTGTTTCCATCAGAAGACGACATACAAAGCTCCGAATACGGGCACTGGAGATCAAATCTAGATTTGATGATGCCAACAACCTACTTGGTATTCTTATCCTTCACAAGAACAGTGGGCTACCCTTCTATTCCAAGATTCTCAAAGGTGGTTTCGAAGAAGGAATGCTCTCTGCTTTTGTTACTGCAGTTACTCATTTCAGGTCGGAGTTTGATCAGAATGGAACTGAAGCGGATCGAGAGTGGAAGTTGACGCCGATATCCGATATCATTAGGGCTGGACCCACTCGGAACCTGATTTGTGCATTTGTTACTCTTACATCACCCTCATTGGCACAAGAGGCAAGAATGTTGGCTTTCACAAGAGAGATTGGGATGCTTCTCGATGATGAAATGGAAGTACCTCCAACAGAGTTCAGAGATGACAAAACCGGTCAAATAATAGAGGATTTGTTCAACCTACATGTTGACGGTTTCTTATTGCAAGATTATCGAATTCCTATGTCTGGCGCCTTACCACGGAAATTCAAGGATATTACAAATGCTTGTGCAATAGCTGGTCTTGGAGATGTTTTCACACTCACCGAACTTAGTCGTGGTCTAAAGGCATGTGGAATGGATGATACCAGCGGATATAATTTCATCTTCAAAGCTATTGATGAAGGACTGATTTGGCCTATTAACAAGCTAGATGAACTTGAATAGCTCTACTATCCGTTTTTTTTCCATCACCCCCTCTCCCCTAGAGTTCCAATGGAGCATGGAAAAAAGGGTGTGTAGAATCGCGTTCTAAGGCATCCTAACTGGATTTGGTATGTATATTGAATTCAGAGCTATCTCTGTAATACCTCTGTATCACGTACATAATCTTCAGGTTTTACGCAGCTTTATTACGAAATGCAGTGGAAATAGAGGTGAGTTGTACCACATAAAGCGAATCGACTCAGCGTCTAAGTAAACGGAGTAGCGAACGATGGCCGAAACAAAAACCCCACACGCAACATCAACCCTGCAGAAGAACGCCGAGGTACTACATGTCCTCTATGGCCTCTTGGATTCTGACCGTGATCCAACAGATGACGAT
>JARGGA010000419.1 GCA_029210805.1 Candidatus Thorarchaeota archaeon | reverse complement strand
GGAGGACCGCTAGTGTTCGACTTTGGCAGTGACGACGCCCTGCGGTTTGTCGTTGGGCAACCAGTGGCGACAAAGAACGAACTTCTCAATGAGATACTGAACCACTCGGGAGTGACACCTGAGGACATACTCGAAGTGGTGCAGGAGTCCCTGGTACTTGTCAGGCTTGAGCCAGTAGCCAATCCCCTGAACCAGCTCATGACGGGACACAACCTCAACAAGGCAATCGCTCGGAGCGAGGTGACACTGGAGGATGTTGCAGAGTTCATTGTGAGACCAGTTGATCTTCTTGAATCATACATCGACCTCATTGACACCTTCCTCGAAGTGAGCGCGCTCCCAAGAGTGCATATCAGGGGACGCAGGGCTGCTCTCTTCGTTCAGGGGAACGACCTGCTCCAGATGATGCTGGGCCCTCCACCGGACATTGTGAAACTCAGACACCACTACTCATTCCTTCTCAATCTATATACAGTGCCCTCATGCTTCCCTTGTGCTATCCGAGAAGAAATGGAATAAGATTGGTCGTCATATCAAGTGGGGAACAGAGCCTATCCTCATCCTAGCCCCTCGCATGAAGAAGGTGAAGGAACTCAATTATCGCACCGGAGAGATGGAAGAGAAGAAGAAACTCTGGGGATTCCTTGCTGTTCCAGTGTACGATATCTCACAGACAGAGGGAAAGCCCTTACCTGAACTGAACATGCCGGATATGAGCGGGGCAGAGGGGCTACAGTTCCTTGAGGTCATGAAGGACTTTTGCAGAGAGCATGGCATCGAAGCCACATTCAAGGACATGACCGGATTAGGTGTTCATGGAGTATCGCACGGTGGCCGGATTGAAATTGACGAGAGAAAGCCAATCAATCAACAGGTATCAACCATCATCCATGAGGTTGCACATGAGTACATGAAGCATGGTGAGAGCCTGAGAGATTACGCCAAGATTCCCGAATCCATGAGGGAAACTGTTGCCGAAGGGACTGCTCATGTTGTCCTCAAGCAGTTAGGGCTTCCGACAAAGGCTGCTCAGTACTTGGCGATATACAACGTGAAGAAGTCCGACATTCGTACTTGGACTGAACAGATTTCCAAAACCTCTCATGTGATCATGTCGTACCTGATACAGAAGACAGGATGGAACCTTGACCAGTCTATGACGGTTGAGGATTCCGCCCAAGAAGGAGGGGAGCAATAGTGCCGAAGTATAAGTTGGAGGTCTGGGATTTGTATCTTAGACACTGGAGCCTTTTCTGTGAAGTAGAGGCGGAGGACGAGAATAAAGCCGCTGACATTGGCTGGGAGAAGGTTCGAGAACTGGACTTCGAGAGCAGGATTCTGATAAAGGACGTTCGAGGCATCCTGATTACCAAGGAAGGAGAGAGCGAACAATGACCGATTCAAGTGAGTTGGTCGAGGTCACTGGTTGCTCTGAATGCGGTCACAAATTCATTGAGCCTTACAGACCTCGCCCTCATTCTCTCTTTAGGAGTGAGGTCATCTGCCCCTCCTGCGGAAAGGTCTTTGTCGTCACATGGTCCATCCTTCGGGATAGGAACGATTCAGGAGGGACACTTGAGGACTTGACTTTTAGAGGATTGACAGAGAAACGCGTATACACAAGGATAAACCAAACCACTCTGGGATGCTTCCTTGATAGTTCTTTGGTTGCGTGGTCTTTCGGGTACTGATAACTTAGTGGCCTTTAAATTGAGGGTTACTGATTAGGGTTTAGACGGCCTGAGGGGCCTAGTTTTCATTTCGAAACTTCCCCCGAGCGTACCCTCAAGCGCTCAACCCTCCTACCACGATTGGCCCCGATGAAGGCCGTTGATTTCGTCATTCAGGTGAACGGCATCCTTTTTTAACCTGAAGTTCTATGAAACCCGTAACATTCGGTCGATTGCCGTGGGGATTGAACGAGGCGAATCTGCCGAAAACATTAGACAAATGATCACGATATGGTGATTGTGAAGGAGATAACCCAATGAAAATCAATACACGGACAAGCAGTTTCATGCTGTTCATTCTGGGAGCAGTTCTGTTCACACTGGTAGTTTCAATTATTACCTTGCCCGTTTCTGCGGCAGGTACATTACCAGGTGCAGGATTTGCTGCACTTCAAACTGCTGCAGATACTTATGGTTATGCCATTATGGGACTTGCAATTGGTGCAGGTCTTGCTCTTGGTATAGCTGGAGCTGGCGCTGGAATCGGTATGGGTACCGCATCAGCAGCTGCACTTGGTGCTATAACTGAAAAACCCGAGACTTTTGGTAAATCGATTTTGTACGTCGTGTTTATCGAAGCTATCGCAATCTACGGATTTGTAATTGCATTTCTGCTTGTAGGATACATTCCTTCGCTGATACCCACACATTAAGAATTACAAAATTCGCAGAGAAAAGGAGGATGGGTTAATCCTCCTTCCTTCTCTCTGGTCCGACTACTCATTTTCACTAAAAAGAATGGTTGAGATTTCATCTCTAATTTTCTTCTCTAGGCGTTCCATTCGTGCATCAAAGGTATTATCCACCCACCTTGTGCGATCCATGTTTCGAATTATGACACCTCCGGAGGCTCGTACATTCTCCTTTGACACTGTTGCAGAAACTTTCAAGCCTGTTGCACTGGAAATTGCCTTAGAAATAGCTGCTGCATCAAGTTGGCTTTCGTGGCCTTTCGGAACAACTAGCTCAACTTTATCTTCATTGAGGGTGATTCCTCCTGAAACTGCTAAATCAGTCATAATAGTTCCATAGTCCTTACCCTTTGTTTCTTTGCGAAGCGATTCTTCTGCTTCCTCCAAGGTCTGTTTCAGTAAAGCTTCCTTGGATTCAAGGATCTTATACTTTGACTTCAGCTTCGCGCTTGCCTCTTGTCTTGCGATTGCCGACTTGCTCTCTAGTTCTGCTTTTTGGATGAGAGTCTTCTCAATACCCTTGGCTTTCTGCTCGGCGTCTTCCAGTATCCTCTTTTTCTGACTCTCTGCTTCTCTGATGATGGATTGTGCTTTTTCATCAGACTTAGATTCGATCATCTCAATGATGTTGTTGATACCACTCACTTTTCATTCCTCCAGCAACATCTTGAGAGCAGATTTTATTGCGTCTTTCTTTTTCTTCTCTGCAGCGGCTATGAGATTATTGATTTGCGTTTCTGCATCTCCTTGAATCTTACCCTCTATTTTGCTCGAGTCCTGTGAAACACCCTCGAGCAAGCGAGTCGCTTCTCGTCC
>JARGGA010000418.1 GCA_029210805.1 Candidatus Thorarchaeota archaeon | reverse complement strand
ATAAGATTCATATCTGTCTTAAGTATCTCATAGCAGAAGGAGGAAATATGTCTGAGCCTAAAAGGACCTCTTCAAGCCAAGAAGGGCTATCTGAAGACCATACTTGAACCTCATAGAATGACACTGATGAACATTGCAGATATGGCTCCAAATGAAAATCCCGCATGCTATGAATTCATTTGGCGAACTACAAGTACTGATTCCAAATACGCGATTTTGGAAGAGGTTATCGAAGGCCATTTTTCTAGATATTATGTACGGGTTGAACCCAGTACTATACGCATTGACAAATTCCCTAAGGTTCGAGGAAGAAACCTATCCTATATCTTTCAACACAAGGCCATTGTAGAATTTACGGAGCGTGTTTAATCTAGGGACTAATATATGGAAGAAGGAACAATCAATATACTTGTGGTTCTTGGAACCATATCTATGAGAATTTGAGGAAACCAAATTGACGAACGACGAAATTGCATGTACAAGTTGCGGAGCTAACATTGCTCCCGGAGAAAAAAACTGTCCCCATTGCGGTAAGACCGTTGAGAAGACTACAACTACTCAAGGTGACAGTAGCACCTATACCACCGAACAAAGAGAAGATGGCTCTACACATATCGAATTTGGGGACGGTAAAACGGGAGTAAGACCTATCATTGGAGTGGATGGAGTGAGAGTATCAGAGGGCTTTCGAGTTAAAGAAGGCAAAACCGATGAAATAAAGTGTCCTAGGTGTATGACTGTTCAAACGAAGAAGAACGAGAAATGCGTGAAATGTGGGGCAAGTTTGAAGAAAAGAAGATTCAGATTTTCAAGAGCATGAATCCGCCAAGAAGAAACACAATCTAATACGTTGCTTCAACGTGTCGAATTTTCTCACCCGTAGCAGCATCGAAGATTGTAGTGATTATGTAATCATGTCCCACAACTCGATCGGCCCCTACCCAATAGCACGCCTCATACTCTCCAGCTATACTCACAAGTTCTTCTCCTGACGACTTGTTGAATATGCTCATGTTTCCCCTAGTCTTCAAAGCTAGAATCTTCGTTCCATCTGGAGATTCAATCCATTTATCAAAATCATTCTCTAGGATTTTTTCGAGTTTTTCAATCAACATTCCTCACTCTCAGTGGAGATGTGATGGGGAAGAAGTCCCTTCCTCCTGATTAAAATTGTGATACATCAAGCCACATCAACAACATCTACTGGACCAATATCCTCTATCTCATGCCCTTGATGTTGAAGTCTAAAGATTGCTAGCTCATATGCTCTCAAAACATCTGCCTTTGTAACGAATCCTATCATTTTGTTTGGATTGGTTGAATCCACAACAACTGCATGACCTTGATCGCGTTCAATCATCGCATGAAGAACACTATCCATCTTACACCCTGGCGATAGATGTAGAAACTCTCGGTTCATCAGAACTCCGACTACAGGTTGTGGTGCTTCAGGATCCAGATTATGAAATAGGTCCTCTGTTATCAATGTGCCCACTATATTGCCTTCTGAATCAACAACTGGAAACTTTGTGTGATGTGTTTGATCGACGATTCTCAATACTTCATCCTGTGTCATATTGGGGTCTAGAATAGTTGGGTTTGCGGTCATTACTTCTATTAGAGGTATAACTTTCAAAACACCAATATGCGCTCCTACTTTCACATCAATTCCTCTTCTGGACAGTTTCTTAGTGTATATGCTGTCATCTTCAAGAACGGAAGATACCAGAAAAGAAGCTGAGGTAGCAAGCATGAGCGGGAGAATCATAGAGTAGTCGTGAGTCATCTCCATTACAATTACAATACAGGTAATTGGAGCTCTTCCAGAACCTGCAAACAGAGCTGCCATACCAACTAATGCAAAGGCCATTGGTTGTGTTATTATTGTAGGTAGAATCAGGGAAAAAGCTAAACCGAAAGCTCCACCAAATGCGGCTCCCATAAACAATGTTGGGGCAAAGACGCCTCCAGAACCTCCAGAGCCTAGTGTAGAGGAGGTCACAACGAATTTAGCAACACCAAAGGCAAGAAGTGCAGGTAGTGTCACTGTAGAGAGAAACGAAGCATCGATAAATGCGTATCCTACGCCCATTACTGCAGGATAATAGGGCTCGTTTGGTCCAAATGCGCCACTATATGCGAAAAGATCCTCTGCATAGAAGATCAAATAGGCTATAATACCTGTGACTAATGCACCAATAGCTGGAAGTATATATGGTGACACCTTGATTCGTTCGAATAAATCCTCAATCGAATAGAATCCTCGTATCCATCCTACGCTGATCAATCCAAATAGGATGCCCATAGCGAGATAGAACACAAGTTCCAGAGGACTGTTCAGTGTGAAAATCGGCGCTTGAAAAGATACTTGGCTCCCTAGGATTGCTGTAGAAAAAGCGGTTGCAACTACGGACGATAGAATAACAGGTATTATGGAAAAACCAACAATACCACCTGCTAGGACTTCTATGCCAAAGAGTGTACCTCCAAGAGGTGCATTGAATGTAGCCGCAATACCAGAAGATAGACCACAGATTAGTAGGGTCTTTGTTTCTCGCTTTCCAAGTTTCATCCATGAGGCAAGAGCCGACCCCGCTCCTGCTCCAATCTGGGCGATAGGTCCTTCACGACCGCAGGATCCTCCTGAACCAATACAAACAGCTGAAGCTATACTTTTCAATATTGGAATTCTGGCTCGCATCGATCCTCCATGTCGGGCATACGCTTCCATTACTTCTGGTACACCATGGCCTTTTGCTTCAGGTGCGTATCTCACTACAATTGCGCCTACAATGAATGCACCAAGGATTGGAGTGATAATCCATCCAATTGGACCGAGTATTTGTGGAACGGCTACGAATACTAGACTTATTCCTTGGATGAGCCATCTAAATAGAACCGCGGCTATTCCTGAAACAACACCTACGAGACCCGCAAGGATGTAGAGTTTCATCCGTTCATTTAGTATCTGTCTCTTCAACATACAGTAATAGCGCCTTCTCAATCAGATATCTGAACTATAGAATCCGGTTATTCTACCGCTGAGAATGCACCTCACTTAAACCTTACTCGAAGTAGGTACTTCCTGAACCTCCTGCAATTCTCATCTATTGCAGGTATCGTAGAAAACATCACTTCCTACTTGGCTTGCTCTCACCGTATTGTTATTTTGCATTATCCATAGCATGCGGGTTAGTAGCTGCCACCCAAAATCGCGACAAATCTAGACATTGAATAGATAGTC
>JARGGA010000417.1 GCA_029210805.1 Candidatus Thorarchaeota archaeon | reverse complement strand
AAAACAACGATGAAACGAGTTTTCACGTGAAGAAGGATTTGCTATTAGGTGAAATCCAGATTCTGAGTTTTGAGGTGAAACAAGCAGAAGAATTCGAATGGGACTCTTTCTTCAAGAAAATAGGCCTCTATTTACTTTTCAGTGTTGCATATGCAGCTCTAATTAAAGCATGTGCTGAGGCTTGGTTGCTTGTTCAGGCTACAGCAAATATAGTCACTGGCGCGGCATGTGCCATTTTGATTGCTAAAGCAGTTATTCTGACAATATCCCTAATCGTGACAGCATATATGGCTCATAAAGCACTTCTCGATGCGGGAATAATGAATCTTGGTGAAGTAGCTGCTAGCCTGATTTTACTTGGAATAATTATTCTAAGAGCAGCTTGGACTTTGAACGGATTATGGGCAATCTATACCACTGCCTATCTAAACTGGCAATTCGGTTTTGCGATGCCTCTCCTAATGACAGCTAGTGCGATTGCCAAATTTGGACTTCTTGCAGCAATTAATCTCACGATAGTTGGCATAACTCTATTAGTGATGGGACTTTCAGTAATCCTTACAGGCGAATTGTAAATGAATCCATTAATATTTGGTTTGGCGCTGGTTGGTTACTTTCTTGGGAGCCTTTTATTGTTCTGGTTGACAGGGTTTCCAGAAAGGTACCAGCAACGCCTACTAAGAGTCTATAGAATACTTAGTAGTGAGTCCAAGTTTTTCTTGAGTAGTACCTCGCTCAAGCAGGCAAGGACTCACCTATTATTTAGAGAGAAAGAGAAAGCGCTTCTAAGATCAATATGCGTGATAATGTCTATGACAATAATTCCCTACGTTATATTTATGAATTATTTCTTCTGTCAAATAGAGATGGTAATGTGCACGATGAGCGGCTTCTTTGGCGCAGCCTGTGTTTGTTATGCTTTCTTTCTAATTGGGAAGGGT
This sequence comes from Candidatus Thorarchaeota archaeon, assembly GCA_029210805.1. Lineage (GTDB taxonomy): Archaea > Asgardarchaeota > Thorarchaeia > Thorarchaeales > Thorarchaeaceae > MP5-2226. The sequence continues at coordinate 2,307 of JARGGA010000417.1, read as the reverse complement.
ATTCTAGTGGACTGTCGACTATCTGGATTTTTGGCCGATTCTGAGAATGAAGTGATTATAGGAGCACTGAGGAAATACGAAGGTTTTCAGGAATAACTCATTTCTATGGAATTGCCGAGCATGTTGAGCTTGGGATTTCATATGTGGAGGGTCTTTCATTGAACTCTCCAAGGACGGAAATAGCAATTCTTGGATATTGCGTCTTTGTCTTCATTACTTTCACCGTAGAGGTGCGGACAAAGGTTTGCCCCCTGTTTTGTCTAAAACCTCGATCATCGCGTCATATCAAACTGCATGGGAACGGAACCGTAGTACCTAGTCCCAACGTGGGTCTGAAACACTCATATCCACTCTGACAATGAAATAGAATCTCCACATATTGAATTCTTCTCTTCAGGAGGCGTGGATGAATTATCTACACTCCCCTTGATGTAATTCAATATACTTCATGTTTTTCGCCTTCGAATTTCTTCTTCGTCAATAGATAGAGATTGTACAACGTCCATCAAAATCATCATAATAGGTCTTAAATGAAACCTTGCTCTGATAATCTCATGCGGCTTGTAACATATACCCGAATGGGAGTTCCTTCTATCGGAATCGAATTGGAAGACGGGGTATTGGATATACCTGACGCGGCTTCAAGATTCGGACGCATGCACCATGTCCATGGGAAAATGTTCCCTTCTACCATGATAGACCTTCTGCAATGGCCCGCAGGAGTTGAGGTTGTCCGACAAATACTTGACCGCTATAACGAGGCCACATCTCAAGAGCGGCCACTCCTATACAAACTATCAAATGTTTCATTTCTCGCCCCAATAGCTCAGCCCGGAAAGATAGTTGCTATTGGCTTGAACTACATGGACCATGTCGAGGAAACAGGAAGGGAGACACCTAAAGCTCCTGTTGTCTTTGCGAAATTTCCATCATCAATTATAGGACCTGGAGATGATATCATAATCCCCTCTGTTAGCAAGAAGATTGACTGGGAAGTAGAATTAGGGATTGTGATTGGGAAACAATGTAAGAATATCCCAGAGGAGTCTGTGCTCGATCATATCGCGGGGTACACCATCATTAATGATCTAACCGCTAGAGACCTCCAACGAGAAGATGGTGGTCAGTGGGTTCGAGGAAAATCGATCGATACGTTTTGTCCAATGGGTCCCTGCATTGTCACATCAGACGAGTTGGGTGATGCTTCTGGATTGAAAATGCACACGAAAGTAAATGACGTTATCAAGCAAGAATCCACTACCTCCAATCTGATCTTCAATGTCATACAGCTTGTGTCTTATTTATCCAAATCCTTCAGCCTTGAACCCGGCGATGTTATTGCGTCCGGAACTCCAGCTGGTGTCGGGTTTACGAGAAACCCTCCTGAATATCTGAAAGCTGGAGATGAAGTCGAGCTCTACATTGAGGGAATCGATTATCTTCGAAACAAAGTGGCTGCTGCTACTGAGTGAATCTGATTCGTATTGTTTGACCTTTCTTGAATTTCGCCTTCACTGCCACAACTTCAGGTGCGACCTGTACAAACGAAACTTGTTCATCATCAACATAGGCTCGGGAAGGTATCCACTCTTCACCAAATACAACGAACACCGATTCTTCGCTTCTTGTATCTAGGGTGGTCCTCATGCTTAGCTCCTTTCCACCATCATTCCAGTCTATATCACTTATTTCTACAGCTCCCTGTGTGAAATGCATACTGGTACTAAGGAGGGCTGGCTCCTTAGATTCTGGTCTGACTAAGAGAAGCTTGCATGAATGTGGCTTTAATCCAGCGATGCTGATACTATCCTCCGAAAGACCATGGTACTCCTGGCTCCAAAAATCGAAGACATGATGTGGTGTTGCCAAATCCAATCCAACTGCATCAAGTCTGCATGAAACATCAATGGGTGATTCATTCAGATTGATCACGCCAATAACTGCCCACTTTCCACTAGGTGTTTCTATTGGGAGTGCAAACACACTTGGGTTTAGCTTTTCAAATGAATCGAGAGCAACTGCTCCTTCTCTATATGGTGGTATGACCTTGTCCAGAAGCGATAGTCGTTCCTCCGATACTTCCATCATTCTGTCACTGAGTAGAACTGCACCTCCACTTAGGGCAACGACAGAGAGCCAAAGAATCACTTCGTCTTCAGTGAGGTCATTATCATCTTGGCGAACAAGTACACAATCTGGGTCATTCACCCAAAGTCTACCATTCATCGATGTTCTAGTCATTGTGTTGACTGAACACTCGTACACGCCACCCCCCCACTCATATCGCCAGTGTGTTCCTATATCTGT
>JARGGA010000416.1 GCA_029210805.1 Candidatus Thorarchaeota archaeon | reverse complement strand
TTTCGAACCGGGTAAGTATATTGAGCGAGAATTAACCAGGGACATGATCATACGCGTACTTCTTCTCACGGGTGCTGGATTTGGTCTAACATTTGGAATAACCTTCCTACTTGAGATTCCTTTCCTTGCTTTTGGGTTGGTTACTGTAAATCCATACACGTTTGAGATTACTTTTGGTCCATATGTTATGATACTGCTGACTTTTGCAGAACTTGGATTTATCATTCCTCCAATATGGTATGCAAGAAGCAAAGGATTTGGTCTAGGTTCTATTGGTTTGAAGATTTCTAAATTTAGGAGAACCTCTATTGCGGCAAATATAGTAGAAGGTGAAACAGTCGTTCAGGAATACCAAGTTGAAGACAGCAACCGAATGACTGAGGCTTTGAAGGATATACTGCTGGGCCTCCTTTTTGGAGGAATGATGCTTGCTTCTAACATATTCATAACTTGGCTGGTATCTTTGGGCTCTGGAGCTGTAGTTGATGATTCTGCCGGTCTCTTCACAAGTCATGACCTATTCGAGCTTGGAGCATGGATTATTGTAATGTTTGTCATTGTAGGCTTCAGTGAAGAGCTACTTTTCAGAGGGTTCCTACAAAGAAGAATGGAGATTTACTTTAGGGGACGATATGATAGTTACAAGATTGTAGCCCTAGCAATCACATCGTTCATATTCGCATCGATGCATCTTGATATTTTTGGACTGGCTGCACGCTTCGTGCTCGGTCTGTTCATGGGATATCTTGCCCAACGGAGACAATACTCGATAATAGGCCCTACTGTTGCACATGGCTTTAACAACGCGGCAGTCGTTGTTTTTGCATTCTTTGGATTCTAATACAAAAGAAATCATGGAGGGTGGCAGCTGCCACCATCTCCACAAATGGATCTGCTCTACGCTTCATACTTGAATGCTATGCGAACATTGGCTCGAAAGGCCGTGACTTTGTTATCTACCACTTTAGCTGTAAAGTGATCTATATCAATACCCACAATACCTCGAACACTTTTTGCTGCAACATCAAGAGCATTCTTTGTTGCTTCTTCCCAACTATTGGGGCTTTCCCCAATCAACTCGATAACTTTAACGACACCCATTTTTTTACCTCCAAAAGGTTGCTCCACATTGGATTGAACGCTTATTGCTCTTGTCAAATGTAACGAAAGCACTTTACGCGAGAGTTGTCTTTTTCACGTAGATTCCCCACGCCAATAAGACAAACGCGACAGTCATTGTTGCGATAATGAATATCTCATTCAGGAATTCTGTGATGAGGATTCCTTTGAAAGCTGTATCAACAATCATGACACGGCCAAGATTCAGAGGATACACTTTATCAACAACGCCAACATCAACAAAGCCTGTCCCTACAATCAATGAACCAAATAGTAGGAACAGGAATGACTGATTTGCCTGTAGTCGTGTTGAAACAACAGTTGATATCAAGACGCCTAAAGAAGATCCAGAAATTGACATTAACCCAAGGATGAACAAGATAATCAAAGGTGAGGTATTGGGTACTATGGCAAACATCCACATCCAGAGAAAAAGAAGAACCGCAGCTTGAAACAGGCCTATTAGAAAGTAGGCTAATGTTTTGCCAAGAATTGCCTCCATTTTGGTTGAAGGCGTCAAAAGCATTCTGTTTAAAGGAACATCTCCAACAATGGCTTGTGCTGCAGTTGCAGATACAGCAATGAAAACCGAGAAAACAAGCATGAAAACTCCAAAAATCGATGCGGTTGAGCTGGACCCTTCAGGTTCAAATTCGCCAATCTTGTCAATCGCAATCTCTCCTTTTATCCATCCATGATCAAAACGGAAATCATTGACGACACTTGAAAATGAACCAAATATGCTCATCTGCGTATTCAAATCAGAACTACTTACATGAAGGTCAACAAATGCAGGAATATCTCCAGTAATATTTCCCTCAAAACCATACGGCACCACTGCATACGCTTTCACTAAATCATGGTAAAGGGCTGTTCTTGCATCTTCTTCATAGTCGTACATAACTACTATGAACTTTGGACTTTCAGAAAGGTACCATGTGAAGTTTGCAGATAGATCCTCTCCAGGAAATGTGTTTGTGGGATCTGAGTCAACCACGCCTATCACTAGCGCATCGTCATTCTTTCCTGTATCTTGATTTATTTGGGCTATAGACCCTTGATTGATGGCTATATACATGGTTCCCATTATCATTAAGGGAAGCGCAAACAGCAATAGTAAAGCAAACATATCCTTGCGAATCAAATGAATCTCCTTGAGAAGCATTGACCGAATTCGCCAAGACTTTGTATTCTTCTTCCCTATTGTCGACAATCAAACTCACCTAGGTGTCTAACGTCTTTGGATGTTTTCGCCTTTTATGGATTTCCCGCTGAGGTTTGTTATCTATCTGTCCCAGCGCATCAGCACACATTAGAAAATACAGGATTTGAGGTCCTACTTCTTCTGTGGATTCTGCAAAGCGGATTACTTCTTTCTTTGTCAATCGGCGGCCATCTGCAATTAGCTTTCCAAGAATTTTCTGTACAGCCAAGTCCCCAAATGGGAATACAGAATAATCAGATAAACCCGCAATCGCCAAAGCTTGAATTGTCCATTCCCCTATTCCTTTAATTGGCTGCAAGATCGCAAAGACATCATCATATGGCCTCCCTATCATGCCATCAATATCCACCTCTTTGCTTACCACAAGATTGCATAAGTTGAGAATATAGTCTATTTTGTAACCCACTCCAAATTCCTTCAGCCCTTTGGCACCAGCGGAAAGAATCTCCTCAGTAGAAGGGAATGTGTAAATCGGCTCGTTTTCCTGAATCGTCATGCCCAGTTTCAGCACCATACGTTTTGTGATAACATTCGCCGCTTGGTATGATATCTGCTGCTGAAGAATAGATTTGATTAATGCCTCAAAAGGCGTATCTGCAACATATGGGCGGATACCTTTGATTTTAGTAGCTATATCTTGCAGAGAAGGCTCCGCTTTCATAGTATCGAGAACAGGCTTCATATTGAAATCTAGGTTGAGAGTCTGACGAACTTTCGAAAGGACATCGTTCTTTGTGACTTCATCACTTTTGTAGAGTATCTGAATTGGTTTTCCCGGATTCTGCTGCAACAATGTAAGCCCAATTGGATTGCCTTGAATAGTGAATGCTCTTCGAAAGCCGCCTTCGAATGTGAATTCTGGAACGGGTTGTATCTCTGGAAATATCCAAGAATGTACCGACGCCAAT
>JARGGA010000415.1 GCA_029210805.1 Candidatus Thorarchaeota archaeon | reverse complement strand
AGCAGAAACCATTGCCAGAAAAATTCAATGTCTTCCGGCTATCACTGAACATACTACAGTAATTCCATACCCTGCCAAGTTATTTCCGGGCATTCGACAAATCAAGTTGCTAGAAATGATTCAGGAGTCAGGTGTCTAAATGAGGAGTTTCAAACTGGCCCCTCATAGAGCATTAGTGTAATCTCGTGTGTTGTTTCTCCTATTATTTCCTTCACATGAATTTCATACTCTTTTGAGTATTGAAACATAATTCCCTCCACGTTCTGATCCTTTGTTATTTTGATTTGATGTGTAAGCATGGTTTTGAATGCATCTCTAGAAGCCGCATATATTGTCGTGCACCATTCAGGTCCATCCGTTGTATGTCTTAACAAGCCTATAGCTAGTCCAACTGTCATCTTCTCATGCTTTAGTATCCAGAAAGTGATATTTTCATCCAATGATTTAACATTCTCTAGATTCGCATCCAATGCATACCAATGGTAGACAAAAATACCAGAAGGCAAGATAGATTCATTTGAGTTAATTGCATCTAGCATCTCAGTTCCAGTGACCTGCTTTACATGAATCAAATCGTGCTTCAATTCAATTTCCTTTAACCAATTCTTCCAACCTACCGCAAGAGAAAACACTGGATACATCCCAATGCTCTTGGCGAGGGCGCTGGGAGCCGGATTCTCAAGAGCAAGAGTCAATCGTGTTCTAATTGCACCAATTTCCTTTGCTATGTTTAACATTCTATTTGTCATTATATGAGCAAAGCCTTGCTCCCTAAAGTCAGGATGAACACGCAATCCCTCCAACCAAGCCGTTCTGCCATTTTCAATCAGCTTCACATTTCCTAGGGTGATTACTTTGTTCGACACTTCTATTGCATAGGGAAAGCAATTAGAATCCATCAACCATGCATCAAACATGTGAGGCAGATGATCATGCCCATCCCAAGTTAAACGTGCGATTTCCATCACGTCCGCCCTATCAGATTCCTTTAGGCTTCGGATATGATGCTTGACACTCCTCATGATACTTTTCTTTCAAATAGAATACACAATAAATGTGTTCATAAAAGCGATTTCTTCTACCAAAGTATGAGAGATGAATCATGAAACGCATAATAATTACTGGGGCCTCAAGTGGTATTGGAAAGGAAATTGCACTAGAACTAGCAGATGAGACTAGTCAATTCTTTCTCGTGGCAAGAAATATGGACCGTTTAGAACAAGTGAAAATGGAAATCGAATCAAAAGGAAGCTCCGCATTCATAGGAGTAGGCGACGTTTCAGATGAACATCAAACCAAAACCCTATTCTCACAGGCAATTGCTGAGATGAACGGCATAGATCTTCTAGTAGCCAATGCTGGTGTAGGCTATTTTGGAAATTTAGAGGAGATGGAAATTTCCAAATATGATGACCAGTTTAATACAAATGTTCGAGGTGTGTTCCTTTGGCTCAGAGAGGCAATCCCTGTGATGAGAAAACAAAACTCTGGCCAAATCATCGTGACTTCCTCAAATCTAGGACTCAAAACATCACCTAGAGCCAGTATCTATTCAGCAACAAAACATGCCGTTCAAGCAATGGTTTCATCACTTCGAGATGAACTCAAAGGGACCATGATAAAGGCTGCAACAATTAATCCCGGTTCTGTGTCTACTCCTTGGTTTGATGGTAGAGATGTTGACAGGAGCAAAATGCTCACCGCAAAAGATGTGGCTCGTGCTGCGCGACTTATAGTGGAACAAGAAGAAACTAGCAATATAGACCATATCCTGATTATGCCTGGTCTCTAGTCATGTAATCTCTCTACGAATAAATATATCTTGGAAACGTACATGGTAGCATGAGCACCATGAGGGACGCAGACAAGGAAAAGGAATCAGAGGATTCTGAACAGGATGCTCTTGGAGCTTTTTACATAATAGGAAAACAACCACACGAAAGTATGTCTGGTTGGATAGCTCTAGAAGAAAGAGTTGATGAATTTCTCGAGATGATTTTTGAGGAGATGGAGTACACGTTACAGGTTGAAGTCAAAGACCAGAACATGTACGATTTGTATTTCGTCGATACATCAAAGAACAACACTCTCAACCCTGTGCCAGATCAAAAGGCGTTTGAGTATGTTCGGGAACAAGAGAAAATCTTGGTTATGGTATTACATAAGGAGGTAGACACCTCAGTCGTAGTGTCACATCCGCGATATCAAGATTGGTTAGAAGAAAACGATGTTTAGAGTTTCTTGACGAAAACCATTGCAGTTGAGGAATCATAGTAGTATTCATCTATTTTTCCTGCTTGACGAAATCCGGTTGATTTGTACAGATTTACTGCAGGATAGTTATCATCATCTACGTCAACGAACAACGCTCTCTGTTTGTTTGTCTGTCCCCACTTGATTAGGCAATTTATCAGAGTAGTGGCAACGCCTCGTCTTCTATATGTTTCATCTACAGCGATTAGCTCGATCCATAGTCGTCCTTCTTCTTCGATACCAATAGATACAACTCCACAAGGCATACCATCTCCTATTTCCGAATCTGATGCAATAAAGGCAATCCATTTCTTGGTATCCAGGAATTGCTGTACATCTTCCTCACTGACCCATTTCTGAATATCATACAATCCCATTGAATGTGCGAGATCAAGAAGAGTCGCTGCAGACTGAGTCATATCAATCCGAAGTGTTCCGATCTTCTTGATATCTTCAACCAAATAGTGCATCTCCAGTGGTTAGAAATCGTAAATTACTTGTTCTGCTCCTTTAAGATTCTCATGAGCTTCCAATACTAGTTTTGTTTCTTCATTCCTCTGAATGGTGTACATCACAGATGAGTATGGTGCAGTTGTCAGCTTAACTTCTTTTGAGTAAGTGACTCGGGCATATTTTCCAGTATAGTATGTATGAGATGTTTCATTAACCACGATTGTGTAATGCCATTTCTCCTTGGCTTCTTCAAGAATTTCCACATCCAGTTTATTCAGGAGATATTTGGCTTGATACCGTTTATTTACAGCATCTTCAAAATTGATCAATCCAATACCTCCGACTCTCAATAGAGATAAGCCACGTGATAGAAACAATGCGAATGATTCAATTGAAAAATCAGGGTCTGCAACAAAAAGGTCGTATTGTTCCTGTAAGAGAGGCAAAGCGGCTCTCAAATCCACTTGATGTATTTTAATCGACAGTCCATCCTCTTCCGCTACCTTTGAAATTAAGGCGCAGGTGTAGGGATCTATTTCAAGAACAGTCACATC
>JARGGA010000414.1 GCA_029210805.1 Candidatus Thorarchaeota archaeon | reverse complement strand
TATAGGTATAAGCAGACAGTCTTTAAATAAAGGACTATTTCATATCAGAGAGATAAATCGTGATTTGCTCAAGATAGTGGCACTGGCGGTCGTTATCAGAATCGCTCTGCAGATAATGGGAGATGGTTCCATTGCGGTTGATGCGACTCTATATTCAGATTACGCACGCAATATCTTAGATGGTGACTTTACAACGGGGGTCTTCAACGATCCTGCAGTCGTATCAATTGGGAATGGGTTTGAGTATGTGACTCATCAAGCATTTACGTATATCTTTGCGGTATCATGGCTAATTCTGCCTCCTAGTTTGTCTGGACCTACATTTTTACTAGTAGTGATTGGATGTTGTCTGGTTTTAGTTACATATCGAATAACCAAAGAGTTTTTCGGAGATAATGCATCTGTCTGGGTAAGTTTCATTGCAGCCCTGCATCCTCTTATGGTGTTTCATTCATCGTTTGGGTACGGTCCTGAAATATCCAGCCTTGTATTTGCATTGTATGGCTCGGTCCTATTTCTAAAGGGAATCAAAGGAAGCAAAGCACATATGCTTCTTGCAGGAATTTTCTTTGCTCTTGTAGATTCAATCTGGTATTCTAATTTCTATATAGTATGTCTGGCATTACCCCTATTTTTGTGTCTCACAGACAACAGAGAATCAAAGGATTTTGTGATGAATCTGGCAGTTTTCGTACTTGTATTGATAGCCCGACTTTTCTATACTCAGTTAGACATTTACTTCGCGCTTTGGCTGTCTGCAATGGTTCTAGTCTTCATATCCGACCGTTTCAAATGGTCAACTCGGAATCAGATACTACCACTTGTTGTGGGGCTGTTTATTGCAATGTCATTTCTGAGATGGCCTCTGCAATCAGCTGCGTATGCTTCAGGAGAACTCGTAGGCAATAGTGGCTCAAGGTTACTTGATGCCTTATTGGCACCGATAAGTATCGATCTTATAGGAAGATTTGCATTCTTCATAATATTCCATCTTTCAATTGGGTTACTTGTAATCAGTATAGTTACCATGAAAAACTGGAAGAAATTCCGAAGAATGGCACCGTTTATTCTGGGAAGCGTGATTACTGCATTTGGAACACTCAAGGTATTTGGACTCTTTGAGAAGGAAGTTCTACTAACCAAATATCTATACTCCGACTCTAGATTCTTCGTATTCACGGTTGCTCTCACAATAATAGCTCTTGGAGCATATTTTGAGAACAATCATTCAGAAGAAGAGCCGCTGGTGATTCCATGGCCTAATTCCATACCAAGCGTCAAATCATCTCGCAAGGCGTGGATTATTACAGGGATTATTTTGATGGGATTCATTCCTGGGTACCTCACCCTACCTTCAGGTCTTGCTCTGATTGATTTTGAAGACCGATATGGATGGACGGGATTGGTGGATTGTGTAGAAACTTTGGGGGACTCTGAAAGTAAATTCATTGTTGATAGAGCTCGAGAGTTTACTTGGCTCACTGGTAGACAATCTGTTACATTGGTACTTCCATCTGTATCACTTTCAGATTTTCAATCATCTAGTAGCACCCTTGAACTTGCACAACAATTTGAAGCGGATTATTTCATTATAGACCAGTACACTCTCTCTCACTGGAACGCTCTTTCATGGCTACATTTGGAATCAATGTCAATTGGAAGGACTGTTCTACTTGATTTAGCAACTTTGCAGAGAATAGGAAATGAAACGACTACAGAAAATGGTATATCCCTAACACTTGTTTCCTCAAATCAAGCTAATTCAGATGAGTTGTACTTCCGTGTTTTTCAAATAAGTAACCCAACACTATCAAGAACTACATCAATCAACCTCTTGGATCCAGGATGGTATGCAAGTGAGTGGGGTAGTTTATTGATTGAATCTGGAACTACAAAGCTCATAATAGGCTCAGGCCAAAACTTCACCAACACTCGGCGATTAGATGGGCCAGATTTGAATATCGAAATAGACTCAGGTTTCATTCTATTGGAATTGAATAATCTCAGTTCAATCATAGCAGAGATTAGCCTTTGGGATGAAAATGGGGTATTCATCAAATTTGCAAATTATGTTAACGGAGAAATTTACTATTGTAGTTTGGGAGATGTAACTATAGGTGACATTCGAATTGTGATTGTTGGGGAAAGTGGCGGGGTCTTGGAAGTGAAATCAATCTCAGTATGGGAGATAGGATAATGACTACTAGAAGATTCAGAAGAATCTTGATGGTTGCACCAAGATTTAAACCAGCTATAGGAGGGGTTGAGAAACATGTTGCAAGTATCGTAGATATTCTTGCAAGGAAAGGAATGGAAACAACAATCCTTACACGCAGTCATGAAAAAGGACTTCGTTCATATGAGAAGCGTGACAATGAGATAATAGTGAGGATCCCATTTGAATTGAATAACAATCCAATCCTCACTTATTTGTGGATTCTCTGGAATCGAAAGAAGCTTACAAACTTCGACATTATTCATGTTCATGATACGATGCCGCTACTAACGTGGTATCTCCCGATTGTCATTCTAAAGTGTACCCAACCGGTGTTTATGACATTTCACGGGTTCGAGGCGGATCCGATTCCTATCATATTCAAATTGCTCCGAAAGGTGGCACGAAAATTAGCATCTCGCGCCATTTGCATTGGAAGCTTCATCGAAAAGATGTACAACATCAAGTGTGAGAAATGCAGTATTGGCGCAACATCCCAAGTAGGTGTGACAAATCAAGAGAGAGAAGGTTTATCTTTTGTCGGAAGATTGGAACACGACACTGGAATTCTGACACATCTGCGAGTGCTTGAACTACTTGATACAGAGTGTGGAATAAGAACTCATTTGACAGCGTGTGGTGATGGCAGCCTAGCTGTTGAGATTAGAAAAACTACATCTGAAAAGAAACTTGATGCTAGATTACTTGGTATTGTCCCGAATCCGAAGGAATTTGTAAATAGAAGCAAAGTATATCTTGCTGGAGGATATCTCTCTATTATTGACGCAATGTCCCTGGGAGTACCTGTCATAGCATTTGCACAAACCAATCTAAAATACCAGTACTATAAATCAGTATTACAGGCAGGTGGTTTGATTTCAATACAAACCACGGCATCAGGTATTGCACTACAGATTAAGCGATTAATAGAGAATCCAAATCTTTACCAAAGAATTTCAAACGAAGGGAAGAGATTTGCAAACAATCTCACTTGGGAGCTACTCACGAGTAAATATTTCGAACTCTGGAACGACTCATGATCATTGTTGAGTTAGAAT
>JARGGA010000413.1 GCA_029210805.1 Candidatus Thorarchaeota archaeon | reverse complement strand
CACTCCGGAACAAAGGCATTCATCGTCACACGAGTCGGTGATGCTTTCATGCTTGGTGGAATGCTACTACTCTTTGCATTCACTGGTACATTTGCTTTCACAGGTGCTGAGTCGATGGCAACTAATGCTCAGGATTGGTGGGGTGTCATGATGGGAATTGGATTCACAATTCCGCTTTTGAACTGGTACATTCCAATACTACTGTTCGCATTCCTTTTACTGTTCATGGGCGCAATCGGAAAGTCAGGACAGGCTCCTTTGCAGGTATGGCTACCTGAAGCCATGAGTGGTCCAACATCAGTATCCGCACTCATTCACGCTGCAACAATGGTAAAGGCTGGTATCTACATTACTGCAAGATTCCTCATTACAATGGTCGCCGCTTCGGAAGCTGCCGGTGGCGGAGAGGCTCCTGAGCATGCTATATTCGTGCTTCAGATGCCTGGTCCTGATGTCATCACATTCTTCTTCATTGTAGTGACTGTCATTGGCGCAGTAACTGCTTTGATGACCGCAACAATGGGAATAGTTTCTAATGAACTGAAGCAGATACTGGCATTTTCCACTTTGAGCCAACTTGGTTACATGATGCTTGGTATCGGTGCTGCAGGTCTTATTGGATTCTATGTCAGTTATGGAAACACACTGGGGTTGTCCCTCCATGCTGAATATGATGTTGTTCTTCTAGCTAGTATCCAGCATGTCATTTCTCACGGAGCTTTCAAGGCTCTCTTATTCCTTGCATCAGGCGGAGTTATCCATGCCGTGCATACGAAATACGTTTCCAAGATGGGCGGGCTTAAGAAACATATGAAGAAGACTTGGGCGGTAATGTGGATAGGTGTCTTGGCACTTGCAGGCATTCCACCATTCTCGGGTTTCTGGTCAAAAGATTCAATCATCGAATATGCCTACGAGCTAATGGTCATTGAAGGTAAAATCTTAGCGGAAGGTGGAACACTCATCCCGATTGGATCAATTGTCTTCATCTTTTCAATATTGGCAGCTGCTTGTACAATCTTCTACAGCTTCAGATTGATGGGTCTAACATTCTATGGTCCTTCCAAGGATAGCCATGATAGTCACGACTCAGGCCATTCCGATGAGCATGATTCCTCAGTAGATAACTATCCAGAATCAGAGGAGCATCATGATGATCACGGTTCTGAGGATTCCCACGGTACACCCCATGATCCCGGACCAGCCATGATGGCACCTCTCTACATCCTTGCTGCATTCACAATCATTGCATTTGCTGTATTCCCATTTGTTCAGAGCATAGTCCTTGAATCAAGTGACAGCTACATGGAAATCTTATCCCATATGGTAACTGTCAAGTTCAGTGAAGCAGGAATAGTTCCATTCCTGATGACATTGGGCGCGCTGGCAATAGGTGGTATTGCTGGCTGGTGGATGTATATCAAGAATGCCGACACACCAAACAGTTTCGTACCTGAGATCGGCTTCAGAAGGAAAATATTCACTTTCCTAAGGCATCGTTGGTACATCAATGAGGCATACTACTGGATACTGAATAAGTTCCTGAACTTTGCCGAATGGTGGCGCGTCAGAATTGACAACAATATCATTGATGGCATTGACTTCAAATCAGCATCAACTGCCTTGGAACTGTCAAGACGAATTCGCTGGTTCGATGATAACGTAGTAGATGGCTTCGCTGAGGGTGTTTCCACACAGAGCGTGGCTGCATCTTCAAGTGGACAATCAATGCAGACCGGACGAGTAAATGATTACGTATCAGTACTCATCTTTGGACTTGGCCTAATGGTCATTGTTGTTCTGCTAGCAATGGGGGTAATCTGAAATGCAGTTAGATTTCGCTCAAGCAATAATTTCGGCGATTCCATTTGGTATCCTACCATTCATGATACTCTTACCTTTGGTCGGAGCATTTCTTGCATTGGTCATTGGTGCCAAACCTGCTAGATATCTCACTCTCATAATCGGAGTGATTGAGCTTGCTCTTGCATTGCTTCTGGCAATGGCCATCGACCCAACCCTGAACCTTACTGATCCAACAGGTGGCATCTATGGCTGGAATTATGTAATTGCGACTCTAGGAACGAGTCCCGATTCCCCAATTCTTCAGATATTACTGGGAATTGATGGTTTCTCAGTAGTAATGATTGTCCTATCAAACCTGGTTGTATTAATCGCTGCGATAAGTTCCAATCATATCAAGAAAAACATTGGAATGTACTATGGTCTTTTCATGTTCATGCAAGCAGGACTCTTGGGAGTCTTCATGGCAATTGATCTGTTTGCCTTCTTTGTTTTCTGGGAATTGGTTCTCATACCCATGTTCTTCATCGTAGGTAAATACGGTGAGGAGGGATGCGAGCACGCTGCAATGAAGTTCGTAATCTATACGCACCTCGGTTCAGCAGTGATGGCAATTTCATTCTTCGTTCTGTTCTTCCTAGCCCCGACTCCAACTTTCAATATGGTTGAGCTGCGTGGGATGGGATTACCTGTCGATATTCAGATTGGATTTGCTCTTGCTGTGTTTATGGGTGCAGGTGTCAAACTTCCAGTATTCCCATTACATAATTGGCTTCCATGGGCTCACGTCAAAGCGCCCACTCCGGGTTCAGTGATACTTGCTGGTATCTTACTAAAAATGGGTGGATATGCTTTCATCAGACTTGGTCTTTGGATGGTTCCAGAAGGACTCTCCCGTTTGAGTATACCATTTGCTTTGCTAGCTGTGTTCACATGTATCTATGCTGCATTCACTGCAATGGCTCAAACAGACATGAAATCAATGGTGGCTTATACTAGCATTAACCACATGTCATGGGTTCTCTTGGGTGTAGCTGTAGGAGCTGCCGGTATTGGTAGTTCAGATCCTGCTGTCCTGTTGGCGGCTTCATTGGCTTTGAATGGTGCCATTTTCATGATGTTCTCACATGGAACAATCATCTCCGTGATGTTCCTTATGGCCGGGCAGCTCAAGTATGCAACCGGTACTCGTGAGATTCCGCAGATTAAAGGACTTATGACAAAAGCTCCTAAGATGTCTGCGATATTCATACTTGCATCGCTGGCCGCGTTTGGCCTACCTGGATTCAGTGGGTTCATAGCCGAAGCGCTAACCCTCTTTGGCTCGGTGGCAACACCTGGTTATATCTGGACAGGTGCCATAGGATTTGGAATCTTCCTTACTGTAGGTTACTTGCTCTGGACCCTCAATAGGATTGTCTATAGCGAACCCGACCCAGAGAAGGAAATTCATGAAGCTCCATGGAGTGAT